>JAYEPD010000228.1:0-4240 GCA_034723675.1 Campylobacterota bacterium | reverse complement strand
ATGTAAGACTTAAACTTTATAAAGGAAATGTAGAAGTAGTAGGCAGACAATCTGATATGTCACTTTATAGTGAAGAGCATTCAACTTTTGAAGAGGATGAAGTTTATAATCAAGCTGATGCAGAAGGGTTTATACGACTTAATGCTTTAAGAAGAATTATAGCTGGTAAAAAGAGAAATTTAAAATAGATGTTAAAATATATAACATTATTAATTGTATCAATTTTTATTATCTCTTTTACAGGATGTAGTAAAAAAAATGATACACATCTTCCAACACAAACTATAATAAAAGCATTAACATAAAGAGGTTAAGAATGGAGTATTTAAAAGATTTAGAAAAAATTTGTAAAATTAACTCTTATACCAAAAATAAAAGTGGTGTTGATAAAGTTGGTAAGCAGATGCAAATATGGATGGAATCAATTGGATTTGAAACCATCACATATGAAAGAGAACTTATAGGTAATCATCAATTATTTACTACTGTAAAAAACAATGGGGAAAAAATACTTCTTTTAGGTCACAATGATACTGTTTTCCCAGAGGGTTCATTTGATAGTTTTCATCAAGATGAAAATTTTGTTTATGGACCAGGTGTTTGTGATATGAAAGGTGGAAATATTGTTGCTCTAGAAGCTTTAAGAAAGATATATAAAAAAAATAAAAAAATCCAAAATATTGATTTTCTTTTAGTATCAGATGAAGAGACAGGTAGTGATGATAGTAAACATATAACTTTAGAGTTAGCTTCAAATTATGATTATTGTTTTGTTTTTGAAGCAGCAGGAGAGAATCTAGAAGTTGTAACTGGGCGAAAAGGTGTAGGAACTTATACTATAAGTATTGAAGGTATTGCTGCTCATGCAGGTACAAGTTATAGTAAAGGTATCAATGCAAACTTAGAAGCTTCATATAAACTACAGGAACTTACAAAGCTTACAAACCTTGAGATTGGAACAACTGTAAATGTTGGCAAAATCACAGGAGGGATTGGTGCAAATACAATAAGCCCAAAATGTGAAATGCTATTAGAGATACGATATACTCTAAATAGTGAGAGAGATAGACTTTTAGAAGCATTAGAGAGTATAACAAATACCTCTTATGTTGAAGGAACAGTATCTACTCTTAAGGGACTTATTCAAAGAGATGTAATGGAACCAAATAGTAATCAAACTATGTTAATATCAAAACTTAAAGAAGTAGTTGATGAAAATATACCAACCGAACAAAGAGGTGGTGTAAGTGACGCAAATCATGTAGCATCTTGTGGAGTAACTACATTAGATGGTTTTGGACCATTTGGTGATGGTGATCATACTATAAATGAACGAGCATTAAAAAGTAGTTTTGAAAAAAGGATAGATATGGTGACAAAGATTTTAGATCATCATCAAAATAGATATCAATTTTAGTTAAAGGTAAAATATGGAAAATAAACGAAATATTGGGATGTGGCTTTATGATAATGGTGGTGGAGAAGAGATCCAAAAAAAGATTATCAAAAAACTAAATAATAGAGAGATAGGAGTAGTTAATAAACTAAATTTAAGACATGCAATTGCAAAAAACGGGCATATATTGTATGACAATATAAAACTAGACAAATTAGATCTTTTCTACTCTTACAATGCAGGTGAGCAATCTAAATATCAGATGTATCTGTATCAAGCACTCAATCGTGTTATACCTATGATAAATACATACGATTCTTTTGCTTTAACAGAAGACAAATTTCATACATCATTTATGCTTAGAAATGCAGGTATTGCAACTGCTGATTATAAACTTTGTCATAGAGATGATAGTCATCACTTAAAAAAGATAATTAAAAAATGGGATAAGATGGTTTATAAACCAACAGATGGTTGGGGTGGAGTAGGTCTTACAAAGATTGAGAGTGAAGCTAATCTTGATATGCTTATGCCTTTTTTAAATCAGATGGATTTACGATACTTTTATGTAGAAAAATTTATAAAATATGACAATACTGACTTTAGAGTTGATATAGTTGATGGAGAGTTTGTAGGATGTTATGGTAGAAAAGCTACAGGAACAGATTGGCGTACAAATGTAACAGCTGGTGGAAGTGTGTTTATGAGGGAAGCAAATCAAGAGATAATTGATGTAGCTGTAAAAGCTTGTAAAGCTTGTGGTGTTGATATAGGTGGTGTTGATATTATATATGATTTAGAGAAGGAGGAGTATATTGTATTGGAGGTGAATGGAATACCTGCTTTTGCGACACCAGAACAAGAGAAACAGGGTTTGAATTTTAATGACAAAAAGATAGATTTAATTGTAGATTTAATAGATAGGAAAACAAATAGTTAATAAGTTATGGCAAGTATGAAGTTAGTTACAAAATCAAAACTATTAATAGTGGATGATATTCCTGAAAATATACATATATTAATGAATTGTTTAAAAAATGATTATGATATATTAGCCGCTACAAATGGAAAAAAAGCTATAGATATAGTTAATAAAAACCTTGATATAGATATAATACTTTTAGATATTATGATGCCAGATATTGATGGATATGAGGTGTGTAGGATACTTAAAAGTTCATCATTAACACAAAATATCCCTATTATATTTGTCACAGCACTTAATGAGTCTAAAAATGAAGAAAGAGGTTTAGAACTTGGCGCAGTTGATTATATTACCAAACCTATTAATGCCCCTTTAGTTAGACAAAGAGTTAAGAATCACATAGAGTTAAAACATCATCAAGATAATCTTAAAGATCTAGTTGAACAAAGAACAAAAGAGCTTAAAGAGGCAAAAGAAGCGGCAATAGAGGCTATGGGTATTATAGCTGAAAAAAGAGATAGTAATACGGGTGAGCATGTCCAAAGGGTAAAAAAATATGTGAAACTTATCTCTTTAGAATTAGCCAAAAAAGATAAATATAAAAATATATTAACAAAAGAGTATATTGAAAATCTTTACCACACTTCACCACTTCATGATATAGGAAAAGTTGCTATCAAAGATAGTATTCTGCTAAAAGATAGCTCCTTAACTAAAGATGAATTTGAAGAGATGAAACTTCATACAATAATAGGTGAACAAACTCTTGATATGGTAAGTAAACACCTTAAATCAACAAATATGATAAACATAGCAAAAGAGATTGCATCATCACATCATGAAAATTGGGATGGTTCAGGATATCCAAAAGGTTTAAAAGGTGTACAGATCCCTTTGAGTGCTAGGATAGTTTCTGTTGCAGATGTCTATGATGCTATGTTACACAAAAGAGTTTATAAAGAGGCTATATCTAAAGAGATTGTTATTGAGGAGATTAAAAAAAATTCAGGTATCAAATTTGATCCAGATATTGTAGATAGTTTTTTGAGACTCTTACAATCAAAAATAACATTATTAAACTTGTAGGTAATTGATCTCTTCTCATATGTGTAACATTTGCAGTTTAATGATAATTCTATCGCAAATATTATTATTTTAAACTGATAATTGAAATAATAGTTCTAAAAAGTTATATTAATGTTTATTTAATACTTTGTTTTCAATAAAATTGTGATAAAATTTTTTATTATTTCGAGGGGATATTTATGAGATTAAAAATTACTATTGGTATATTGTTTTTGCTTTCTTATGGGTTGGTATTTTTTCTCCATACACAAACTAAAAATGAAAGAATCGATTTTATCTTAAATGAGAAGATAAAAAGTTTAGAGACTCACTATGATCTTACTATGGATTATTTTATCCAAGATGTATCTGCTACTAGAAAAAGGATCTCAAAAGATAAAAAGATAATAGAGCTATTTTCAAAAGCCCAAACAGCAAATAGTGAAGAGAAAACTACTTTAAGAAAAGAGTTATTTAACTACTTAAGTCCTACATATAAGATTATGCAAACAAAAGGTATCTTACAGCTTCAGTTTGTATTTCCTGACAATAGATCTTTTTTAAGGGTTCATAAGCCATCAAAATATGGTGATGATCTAACTGATACAAGATATAGTTTTAAACATGCCAATAAAACTAAAGAGACAGTTACAGGGTTTGAGCAAGGTAGAACAAGTCATGCATTTAGATATGCATTTCCTTTTTTTGATGAAAATAATAATCATCTAGGGGCAGTTGAGATATCACTTTCATCTTACGCACTTCAAGATAAGCTTCTAAGTGTCAACAAAGTACACTCCCACTTCTTAGTAAACAAAGAGATTTTTGATGCAAAAGCTTGGGAGTCGCCACAG
>JAYEPD010000227.1:0-4289 GCA_034723675.1 Campylobacterota bacterium | reverse complement strand
GTCAAAAATAAAGAACAATTAGAAATAACACCTGATAAAAAAATAGAAACAAATAAAAATACACAATCAATAATTAACAACAATAAAGAAGATAGTAAGACACCGTTAATAGCAAATATGTTTCTAAATTCACAAAAAAAGCTAAAAGAAACTGTATCAATGCAGCAAGTTAAAGATGCTAAAACTAACATAGAAGAGAAAAAATCTGTAAAATCAATAAAAGAGAGTGCTTCAATGTTAAATCTAAATGCTGAAGAGACTGAAGTGAAAACCCAAAATAAAAATGAATCTAAAATTGTAGATAAGTTAATTGTTAAGAAAACTATTGATGAGTTAAATCATAATACGAAACAAGATGCAAAAAAATTAGAATCGGTTAGATTTTTAGATAGAATAGTATTGAATAATCATATAAATGAAGTAAAAGAGACATCAAAAAATATAGAAAAAACTGCAGTTAGAATAGTTGATGAGATTATAGCAGATGATAATTCGAAAGAGTTAGAGGTTCCGTTAAATGTACCAAAAGAGGTTGTTGAAACAATACAAAGTAAAATTATAGGAGCACAACAAAAAGTTGGTACATTTATGAGTGAAGTTGCTAGAAATATGTATTTAAATTATAAAGCTCCATTTACTGCTTTTAGAGTTAATTTAAACCCTGCAAACTTAGGGAGTATCTCTATAGTTATGAAAGCAAATAAGATGGATAATAGTGTCAGTGTTAGTATGAATATGTCAAATAACGCTACAATGGAAACTTTTACAGAAAATAAGGCAGCACTTCAAACGGCACTCCAAAGACAATTGACAGAAACATCAGATGTAAGCTTAAGTTTTAATATGCAAGGTGATAATTCAAATAACAACTTTGACCAACAAAGTAAAAGTAGTGATGATAATAAACAAAATAGAGATATGAGAACAGTAGAATCTACAAATATTAATAAAGAAGAGCAAGATATAGAAGAAAATATTGAATATATGTAGAAGATGATGATTGTATGCAAGAGTTAATATCTTTAATAAATCAAGAAGCTGTATATGCATTTTTGTTATTGTTAGCAAGAGTTTTGTCATTTATGGCTTTTATGCCAATAGTTGGTCATAAAACTGTAAATCCTACGATTAGAATAGCAATATCATTTTATTTTACAGTTTTTTTATTTCCACTGATTGAATATGATAATAATTTTGTAACAGACGAAACTTTTTTATTAGCGTTAATTAGTGAAATAACACTTGGTTTAGTAGCTTCATTTTTAGTTCAAATTGTATTTTCAGCGGTTCAAATTATAGGTGACCTTATAGGGTATGCAACAGCTTTATCGATGGCTAATATGTTTGATCCAACAACAGGTACACAACAAGGTATTGTAAGTAGATTTTTATACTTAGTTATATTGGTTATATATTTAGAATCAGGTATGTATGAGATCACTATTTATATGCTTTCTTATAGTTTTGGAAATATTACTTTAGGTAGTTTTAATCTGTATAGTTATGATGGTATAGCATATGCTATGGAAGAGATAAATAGAATGTTTGCATTTGCTTTTTCTTTTGCGTTTCCTCTTTTCTTTATAGGTTTTATTCTTGATGTTTATTATGGATATGGGACAAAATCTATGCCTGCTTTTTCACCATTTGTTATAACTTTTCAAATTAAATTTGCATTGATATTTATATTTATGATGTTTGGTTTTGAAATATTTGTTGATACATTTACAAATTATTTTACAAGTAAATTTGAATAGGAGTATAGTGTTTTATGGCTGATGAACAAGAGAAAACAGAAGAACCCACCTCCAAGAAAATAGAAGATGCTAAAAAGGAGGGTAATGTCTCTAAGTCTGCTGAAGTTCCTGGGGCTGCTATTCTTTTTTTTAGTTCAATCTATCTTCTGTTTTTTGCAGATTCTCTTTTTAAAGAGTTGCAAAATATGATGTTTTATGTATATTCATTTATAGGTAAAGATTTAGATTCTCAAGTATATACAAATATCTCAAATAATATTATGAATGAGATGCTATTTGCACTTGCTCCATTGTTTTTTATTATAATATTTTTAGCAGTTATATTTAATGTTATGCAGTTTGGTTTCATATCTACACCTTTAGTAATAAAGTTAGAAAAGATAGATCCAATAAGTGGATTTAAAAATGTATTTAGTATGAAAAAAGCTATTGAAGCACTTAAATTAACTGTTAAATTAATATTGATATTTATAGTTATGATTATAATATTAGCACTTGTTTGGGATAGTATTTTAGCAATGATGGATAAAGAATTAAGAGCTTCACTTGATGCTATGATAACTTTAACAATATATTTTATTTTAACTATTTTGTTAATTGTAGTCATTTTTGCTATAATAGATTTCTTTTTTACAAGATATTATTATTTGAAACAATTAAGAATGTCAAAACAAGAGATAAAAGATGAACACAAGCAGATGGAAGGTGATCCATTAGTTAAGGGTAGAATTAGACAAATTCAGATGAAGATGTCAAAACAAAGAATGATGGCAGATGTACCTGAAGCTGATGTAGTTATTACAAACCCTACACAATATGCTGTTGCATTAAAATATGATCAAGAGAAAGATGGTGCCCCTTTTGTTGTTGCAAAAGGTATAAATTTTTTAGCAGTTCGAATAAAAGAGATAGCATTAGAAAGTAAAGTACCAATAGTTGAAGATCCTGTATTGGCTCGTGCTTTGTATGAGCAAGTTGAAGTGGAACAAGAGATACCAGAAAGTTTATACAAAGCTATTGCAGAAATATTCACTTTTGTGTATAATTTAAATAATAAATAATGGGAGATTTTAGAATTGAATAAATATAACAAAGTTTTATCGGTAATTTTATTATTTTTAACAACATATCTATATGCAAAAAAAGATTTTTATTATAATTTTGTAGATAATGATATGAGTCAAATATCACAAAATAAAAAACAAAAAATAATAGATGCAAACAATAGGTTAAAAACAATAAAAAGATATGTTAATGAAGGACAATTAGACCTTGCATTAAAAGAGATAATAATGTTTCAAAATAGCAATAAAATATCTATTTTAAAATCAAGTGCAATATTGTTACACAGTGAGATACTTTATAAACTTCACAATACTCAAAAGTCAGTTGAAGCAGATATGATTTTAGAGAAGGCTATTAATAATTCACAAATTAATCAAGATGATCTTCTTGAGGCTTATAGATTATTAGTATTAATAAAAATAAAAATAAATAAAGCTAATGATGCACAATATTATGCAAAAGCTATTGAACATAGTTTTGATGACCCTCTATCAAAGGTATATGGAAAAGTTGCACAGGCACAAATTTATGTGAAAAAAAGAGATTATAGAAAAGCTATACAAACGCTTAGAAAAGAGCTAGTAAATACAACAAGTTTAGAAGTTGCTACAATTATTGCAGATGAGTTATATGATGCATACTTGCTAAACAATCAAAGAGAAGAAGCATTTGATTTAGTTGAAAAAGTACTGAATAAGAATATTGATTATTATGCAAACGACAGTTATAAGGCTCTGAAAAAAGTTGATAAACTAATTCAAGCTGATATGTCTAAGTTTGCTATAGATATTTTGCAAAAGTTATTAGAAAATGCTAAAGATGTTGAAAGTATAGATAGTTTTAAATTTAAACTTGCTAATACTTATATGTTAATAGCAGGATTTCAAAAAGAGTATATGCCTAAAGCAAAAGTATTATATGAGGAATTAATACAAGTAAAAGATAATAATCCATATTTAAAAAGAGCAAAAATGATTTTAGATGAGATTATTATGAGAGAGGGAAAATTTGAACCAATGATGTTGGCTTCAAAATATAATGCTAGTGAGTCAATGCAGTTTAAAGCAATGATGCAGGAGCTTTTAAATGCAATAGAAGATGAGAAATATGAGCAAATAATACGAATGAAAAAAGTATATACAGGGATATATTTACCAATTGTTAAAAGATTTGGTTATAACAGTATAGATGAGATATATAAAATGGTTAACGCAAAAATAATAACCTATTATCTTGATACAAAACAGTGTAAACAACTAAATAGTGTTATAAAAGATATATCAGATGAAGTTTTACTCACCTTGATAGAAAAAAAAGATACCATTGATAATTTGTTTGAGTGTATGATTGATGAACCAGAAGTTAGGGCTTATACAATAGCTAAAAATGTCTATAATAAAGCAAAAGATAGTATGGTTTATTTTTATTTAGAGCAAGTTGCGATTTTATTAAATAAATATGATGATG
>JAYEPD010000226.1:0-19038 GCA_034723675.1 Campylobacterota bacterium | reverse complement strand
ATAGAGAGAAGGTAATACCCAGTCCCATTTCGAACCTGGCAGTCAAGCTTCTCATCGCCGATAATACTGCAGGCTACGCTTGTGGAAACGTAGGTCGCCGCCAACTTCTGAGGTGTTTTTTTTTGGTGTATTTTATTTATTATTAGATAGAATACAACTATGAAAACTACAGAACAAAATCAAGAACAATTATCACGAATAAATGCAGAAGTATTGGAGCATATGATGAATCCAAGAAATTATGGAAAGATGGAAGATGCCAATGCTATAGGTATGGCTACAGATGAAAAAACAGCTGAATTTACTATAATCTATATCAAAGTAGATGAAAATGAGATATTACAAAATATAACATTTGGATGTAATGCTTGTCAAGATACAGTTGTTGCAGGATCTCTTTTTACCGAAATGATAAAAGGGGACACTTTACAGAACAGTATAAAAGCTTTAAAACTAATGGATGAGAAGATACTAACAGCACCAAAAAAACAACAAGCGTGTTCTGGTATGGTTTTGACAGCTTTCCGTGCTGCTTTAATTAATAGAGAAAATAGAATAAATAATATAGATGAAGAGATGTTTACTCTTAATATGAAAGAATCGTGTGAAGGGATAAATATTGAATAACTATCAATTGATATATCAAACTAAACACGAGTTATGGCTAAAAATCTTATATGTATCATTTGCTATAAATAATGAAAAAATCAAAAATAAACTTTACGAATTTGCTCAAATAGAGTTTAGACATTTAAAATGGCTCTCAAATCTATTAAAAGAAAACAATATAAATTATAACTATGAAAAATCTGCAATAGATATCCAAAAAAATACAAACTTTGAATATTTTGAATACTTAATCAGTGAGTTGAAACTTTCTATTAAAAGTTATGAACCTAATGATGTTTTGTTTTCTAGAATATTGTCAGATGAGTTTTATTTTATAGGTGTATTAAAAGATTTATTAAAAGAGCAAAAAAATGATGATAATATTACAGCCTTTGATAAAAGTAGAACTTATGAAAACAAAGATTTAGATTGTAATACTAGAGATGCACTTACTGTGTTTTTATTTGAGGAGAGTTATAAGGAGTATGAGTTAATACTACTGTACTCATACTTTCAAAACCATACAGAAGATATATTGCAATATAATGTATATCAAGATATGATTGATGAATCACAATTTCATCTAAAAAGTTTTGGGAATATGATGGCAAAGATGGGAATACTTGCTATTCCACGCACGGTAATTGAAAAGTTGTATCTCAATAAAGATATTAAAAGATTTTTACTTGATGGTATAGATGAAGAGAAAAAAGCTAAAGAGGAGTGTTATGAATTAGCAACTGCTATAAAAGATGAAGAGATCTCTAATTTTTTAACTTTTATAATGTTTCAGGAAAACTATCATATAGCTCTTATGGAAAAAGTACTTGGAAATATTGAAAAATAAAGAATATAATTTTACAGTATCACAAGAAAATATACTTAAAAATGTAAAAAAAGATTTCTTCATGTGGAATGAAAAAGAGTTTGATGAGATATTTCCTATAGAGTTAGAAGAGAAATATGAAGGGAAGCAATTATCAAAAAAGATATTTGAGTACTATGTAAATATTCATAAGGAGCTTCAAAATAAACCAAATGATTATAAATCATTTGAAGATATAAAATATGATGTTCGTAAATACAGTTTTGAATCAATAGAAAAAAAAGGGATAGGGCTTGGGGCTTGTCCCGTTGCAAGTGAGGGTACAAGATGTTGTAATCTCCTTACTTTAGATGCTGTTGAATCATGTGGATTTGATTGTAGTTATTGCTCTATCCAAAGCTTTTATAATCAAAATAAAATAGGCTTTGATAAAGACTTCAAGGAGAAACTGGAAAACCTAGAACTTGATCCAAATGAGACTTATCATATTGGTACAGGGCAAAGTAGCGATAGCCTTATGTGGGGAAATCGTGATGGGATTTTAGATGCCTTATTTGAGTTTGCAAAAAAAAATCAAAATGTAATACTTGAGTTTAAAACAAAATCAGACAATGTAAAATATTTTTTAGAGAATGAAGTACCAAAAAATATAATAGTGACTTGGTCATTAAACACACAAACTATAATAACAAATGAAGAACATTTAACAGCTACTCTTGAACAAAGGATAGAATCAGCAAGAGTGTTAGCCAATCGTGGAATACTTGTAGGATTTCATTTTCATCCTATTGTTGTATATAAAGATTATTTGGATGATTATAAAAAAGTATATGATTCTTTACTTGAAACATTTACACCAGATGAAGTTGTACTTATATCTATAGGGACACTAACATTTATAAAACCTGTGATTAAACAACTTAGAGAACGAAAGATGAAAACTAAAATACTTCAAATGCCTTTTGAAAATATAAATGGAAAACAATCGTATAGTTTAGAGACCAAAAAAGAGATGTTCAAACACGCATATGAGAGTTTTAAATCTTGGCATGGAAAAGTTTATTTTTACCTTTGTATGGAGGATCACAGCTTGTGGAAAGAGGTATTTGGATATGAATACTCTTCAAATAATCAAATGGAAAATATGATGAAGATGAGTTATATGGAAAAGATAAGAAGTAAACAAGCAGCTGAATAGCTGCTTTTCAAAGAAAACTTACTTTGCTGCTTTTGCTTCTTTAATCCAACTATCTACTGTAGTAGCATTGTTTTTTAGCCATATTTGTATATGTCTTTTGATATCTGAGTCTTTATTTTGACCATTTGCCATAAGCATATTTTGACCACTTACATCATTTACACTTAAACGCATTATCTCAAATAGTTTAGCTATATCTTTATGATTTTTCTTAACACTTGCATTTGTAACAATTTGTTGAGAATTTACATTAAATCCATAATCTGCACCATTACTTAATTTTGTTGATTTTCCATTTGGATGAGACGAGTGTGTTACTTGTAAAAACACTACATCCTTACCTGGCACCAACTTCCCACTTACCCAGTATGGTGTCCAAGTATAGTATAAAATTGATTTGCCACTTTTATAGTTTGCAATTGTATCAGCTATAAGTGCAGAGTATTCACCTTTGTTGTGTTGTACAGTTTTATCCATCCCAAATGCACTCATTTGATGTTCAATAACATCATGACATCCCCATCCTGAGATACATCCAGTCAAATCTGCTTTATCATCGCCATTTGTATCAAATAGTTTTGCTATTTTTGGATCTTTTAGATCGTTATAGTATTTGATATTGTACTTATCAGCTGTTTTTTTATCTATTAAGTACCCTTGGGCACAGTTTGATATATATTCACCATATTTAGCTATTTTTTTCTCTCCACCTACACCATCAATCTTAGCATTGTGAAGTGGATCCCAATTTGCAGCCATAAGATATACATCATCACTATTTGCATTGTTTGCAATAGTTTGGTATGCTATATCATATCCTACACCATTTGTCCACTCCACATCGTGACCCATCTTTTTTAACACTTCAGCTACAATCCCAGCTTGAAATCCCTCTTCAGCAATTGTAGTTTTTAAAACTGTTACTTTTGCTCCAAAGAGCGATGTAGCCACTACGGCACTTGCAATACTACTTGCTATTATTTTTTTTAAATTCATCTGTTTTCCTTTTTTTGAATTAATTTGTATATGAAACCAATTGGTCCTTTTTCAAACCATTTTGTTTTGTCTGTTTTATCTTTTGTTACAAAAGCTTGAGTGAGTCTATCTAGTACAATTGCCAATAAAACAATCCCTATCCCACCAACAGCGGCAAGTCCCACATCAAGCCTACCTATACCACTTAGTACCATCTGCCCTAGTCCACCAACAGCAATCATAGAGGCTATCACTACCATAGAAAGTGCCAACATCAATGTTTGATTTACCCCTGCCATAATAGTAGGCATCGCTACAGGGATCTGTACTTTAAAAAGCATCTGAGTTGAACTTGCACCAAATGATCTTGAAGCTTCTATAAGATCTTCAGGTACTTGTCTAATCCCTAAGTTGGTAAGTCTTATAAGTGGTGGCAGAGCAAAGATGATGGTCACTATCACCCCTGGTACATTTCCTATCCCAAAAAGCATAACTATAGGGATCAAATAGACAAATGCAGGTGTGGTTTGCATCCCATCAAGTATAGGTCTTAATATCTTATCTGCTGTGTCATTTTTAGCACTCCAAATCCCCAAAGGTAAACCAATAAGTAAAGAGAAAAATACGGCAGTGATTACAAGAGCTAAGGTGATCATAGACTCCTCCCATGCCCCAATAAGTCCAATAAACATGAGTGATATAAAACTCCCAAATGCAAGTTTTTTTGTAGAAAACTGTAAAGCAAGCAGTACAAAAAAGAGTATCACAACATAAGGATTTAGATAAAGTAAAAAAGATTCAATAGCTTTTAATACTATATCCACAGGTGCTTTTGCTACTAAAAAAAACTCTCTAAAGTTATCCACTAGCCAATCTATCCCACTATTTGTCCAATTATCAAATGGGATAAGAGCATGCTCAAAGGGATTGAGTATATCAAACTCTTTTACCTCCTCTATGGGTGTTGCAGCTTCTTGTGTCCAATCTACTGAAGAGGCTTTGTCCTCTTGTGCTGTTGAGGCATTGCCCCATGGGTCAGTTGCCATTATAGTACCCCTTCATCAAATACTTTGAGTAATCTACTTTTTGAGATGGTTCCTTTATATTTCCCATCATCATCTATAACAGCTGTTGGATAAGTATGAGCTGCTATATTTGCTATGATCTCACTTATTTGTAAGTTTTCATTGATAGAGCATTCATTGACTATCGCATCATGGACTGTTCCACCTTTTGCTTTTTGTGCTTGAAGAGTTTCAAGGGATAAAAGACCTATATATTTTCCATTTTTCTCTATAAAATAAGCATAATCATCATCAAAATCCCCGATATATTCCAATGCTGTCTTTATACCAGTACCCTCTTTATTGATAATAGTTGAGCGTACTTTTCTAGCTATATTTGAAGCTGTTAAAACTGAGGTGACATCCACCCCTTTAAAAAATGATTTGATATAATCATTTGCAGGATTGTTGATAATCTCTTCAGGAGTACCTATCTGAGCTATCTCTCCACCTTGCATGATAGCAATCCTATCACCAATACGAATAGCTTCATCAAGATCGTGAGAGATAAATACAATCGTCCTTTTTTGTTCACTTTGAAGCTTTAAAAGCTCATCTTGCATCTCAGTACGGATAAGTGGGTCAAGAGCTGAAAATGCTTCATCCATAAGTAAAATAGCTGGATCATTTGCTAAAGCACGAGCAAGACCCACACGCTGTTGCATCCCACCACTTAGCTCATTTGGATAGGACTCTTCGTAGCCTTTTAGTCCCACTTGCTCTAGTGCTATTTTAGCTTTTTCATATCTATCTTTTTTCTCTACACCACTTAGCTCTAATCCAAACGATGTATTATCTAGTATATTCATATGGGGCATCAATGCAAAAGATTGAAATACCATAGAGATTTTTTCTCTTCTTATATCGATAAGCTCTTTGTCGTTTAGATTGGTTATCTCTGTATCTTCTATATAGATTTGACCAGATGAGGGGTCGATGAGACGATTGAGAAGTCTTACGAGGGTTGATTTTCCAGAACCTGAGAGTCCCATGATCACAAATATTTCACCCTCATTTATCTCAAAAGAAGCATCTTTGACACCAATTGTCATCCCTGTTTTATCAAAAATTTCCTCTTTTGATAAACCACTATCAAGCATAGATAGTGCTTTTTTAGGGTTGTCACCAAAAACTTTAAAAACGTTTTTAACTACTAACTTTTTACTTTCTTTCTCTCTATGGATTCTATCTCCCTTGTGAAATTATTACACTTTAGTTATAACATAATAGACTTAAATTAGTTATAAATATTAATTTATACAGATTTTATTCCTTTAACTTTACTTTACTTCACATAACCAATAATCTAAACTATTTATAAGTATTTATAAGAAGTAAATTAAGGGAATCTTTAATAGTATAGCTAAACAAAATCAAAGGATAAGATATAGTAAAAAATGCAATAGTAACTGGATATAGTAGCGGTATAGGAAAAGAAATTTATAACAAATTAGTTCAAAATAATTATCAAATTATAAAAATAAATTCAAGACTTGAAGATATAGACTCTTTGGAAAAAGAGATTAAAGATATTTTAAAACAAAATGATATTGATTTGCTTGTAAATTGTGCAGGGGTAGGTGTATTTCAACCACATGAGGAGATCAGTATCTCTAAAATAAAAGAGTTAATAGATATAAATTTAACTGCCCCAATAATACTTTCAAATTTACTTTTAAGAAGTTTGAAAAAAACTTCAGGGCATATCATAAATATAAGCTCAATTGAGGCAACAAAACATTCAAAGTTTTCAGCACTTTACACTGCAACTAAAAGTGGATTAAGAGATTTTGGGCTTTGTTTATTTGAAGAGGTAAGAAAAAGTGGTGTTAGAGTAACTTCAATCAATCCTGATATTACAAAAACAAATTTTTTTGAAAATTTACAATTTGAACCATCTGAAAATGAAGAGACATTTTTACTAGCTGAAACAATAGCAAATACACTATTTGATATTGTGAATAGTGATGCTACTATAACAGATATAACAGTAAGACCACAAAAATTTGCGATAAGAAAAAAGTAATTTTCTTATCTATTGAGTTTATTAATTAGCTTCCGTGTGTATCTTGAGCTTCAATGAAAGGATAACCTGTATTAGGTATCTTTTTATCAACTTGTGTTGTAAGAGCATCTATGTCTTTTTCACCTGTTCTAATTCTCTCAACTCCACCTACAGGTACCCACCACATTTTACCAGCACCTCTACTTAAGTCTTGACAGTTTGATCTTATACACTCCATCGCTGTTTCTCTATTTTTTTCATCTGAAACTACAATCTCAAGTTTAGTTTTTGCAACAAAGTCTGTAGGATTGTTATCAGCTTCTTTTAATCCAAAAGAACCTTTTCCTACAACATCTGTTACTGTTACACCCTCTATATTATTTTCAAACAAATCACTTAACACATTTTTTAAATCGTATTGATTAAATACGGCAATTATCATAAACATTCTAAACTCCTATTTTTATTTAATTATATTATAATCATAAAAATAAATCAATACAATATTGAATAATTTATAAACAATTTCAACAATAAATTTTTATATTTTTTTCTTAGTGTAGTATATAAATATACCTAAAGATAAAATTAGTATCGAAACACCACCTATTAAATATACAGCATGTATCATTTGTTCATAGTTATCTATAGCTATTTTAAAAACAACCATCAGTGACTCAATGAGAAGTGCTATAATAATTGTAATAGAAAACTTTATTAAAACCTTATATTCAGATTGAGTATTTTTAGAGTAGCTTTTAAAGACAACCTCTTGTTCTAGTATAGTTTTAGCTAGATCAAAAATAGCAAGTCCTAAAGTCAATGCAATAACTGGTTTAAAAATAGATTCAATAGATAAGCCTGTTTTAAAAAATAGAGCATTAATAAATTCAAAAAATGAGTAACCAACTGTAAATACTGCTAAAAGTATCATAACATTTGCAGTAATTAAATAAAAACTTTTACTTAGTAAGTTAAACTGTTTATAAATCTCAACAAGTCCTAATCTTTGTAAAAGTACAGTAACATTAAAATCCATAAAAAATATTTTGTCATTTTCAAGTCTTGCAACAGCAACACAAGTCACTCCTGTAGCACTACTTATGTATGGTTGTGATACTGATACCCCTGTTTCATTAAAATGAATTTTGTTTAATAGGTATTTTCTATTTCTCCCTATTGTCTCTTCAGAAGTTTTATCCCTATATATATTTGGTGATATTTGATTTAAACTCTCTTTATCACATACATATACTAATTCTAATGATGGAAAAACGGTAAATAATTTATCAAAGTTTTGGTCTATTTTTATAGATAAATTTCCAACATTTCGTATTGATTCAACTAAAAAATTTTCTATATCATCTACATTATTACGGTATGTTCCCATAAATTGTTCCATTTAGTATCCTTTTTTAATTAATTTTTACAATTATACTATAAATTATACAATAAAATCAAATCATACTGTAGATAATTTATACAATAAAATTATTGTTCACCTATTGGAAGAAAATCACCACTATTCCCATCATAGTATTCTATCGATCCATCTTCAATTTTATAATACCATCCATGAATATCTAGCTCCCCTGATTTTACTTTTCTATAAACTTCAGGATAAGTAAGAAGATTTTCTAATTGGTGTTTAATTGATATTTTTTCTGTTACTCTATATATTTGTTCCATATTTGAAATATCTGGGTATTTTAAAAGAGTATATTCTTTTGCTTTTTTGCCAAGTTCAAGCCATTTTTTAACATGAACAAGATGTGGTTCATCACTTAAATCTTGATATAAAGAAGCACATGCACCACAATGGCTATGCCCACAAATTATTATATCTTTTACTTTCAAGACACTTACAGCATATTCAATAGCTGCTGTTGAACCATGAAAGTCATCATCATTTTTATATGGTGGTACAAAGTTTCCAATATTTCTTAATATAAACATGTCACCAGGTTTACTATTTAATATCAAATCTGGAACTACACGACTATCACTACAACCTATAAATAAAATTTGTGGGTTTTGCCCATTCTCAACCAAATCATCAAACTTACCTTCTAATTTTGGGAAATGTATATCTTTAAATTTTTGATTACCTTTTATCATCTCTTGAATATTCATTTAACAATCCTCTTTATTATATTATACCGATATTTAGATATCTTCGCATTTTTTTTATCTCGTTTAAATCTAATTTTTGTTTTATTATGGTTGCCCTATTATCTCTATATTCAATACCAAATGGACTTATAATACCACTATTTTTTGCCATATTATCATTTGAACTATCACTACATAATACGAAACATTGGTTCATAATAGCAAGTGCTTTAGTAAGAGTTATAAAGTTTTCTGCTCTTATTTTCCCCCACATTGCAGGGATAAGAATGATATCAGCACCTTGAATTTGTTTCCAAAGTTCTGAAAACCTAAGCTCAAAACATATCAATGAAGCAACTTTTAAATCACCTATTTGAAATGTTTTAATATCTTTTTCTATTCCAGCAGTAAAAAACTTTCTTTCATCATTCATAACAAAAAGTTTATGTTTATGTTGTGAATATATAATTTGACCTTTATAAAAGACTTTTAATGTATTGAAATATTTATTATCATATTTTGTTGTAAAAGTTAGTGCTATTGTTTTATCAATGCTTAGTTTTTTTAAAATTGGAATCGCTTTATTTGTGATATCTACTGCTTCATCCATTTTGTCATAAGCATAACCATTTAAAAAAAGTTCTGGTGCTAATATAATGTCATCTTTTGAACAACTTTTTATTTTTGAAACTAATAGATTTAAATTCTTTTCAAAATTATCAGATGTTTTAAGTTGTAAGGAGACTAGATTCATAGATTTAAATGATTTTGAAGATTTTAAAAATCATCAAAATCTATACTACCTTTAGAATAGTTTACAACATTTCCTTCAAAGAAATTTGTTCTTTGATCGTTGAATGAGGAGTATCCATCTACCCATGGAATAGGGTGTTTTACATTATAAAGTGGTTCGTATCCAATCGCTTCAAGTCTTCTATCTGCTAGATATTCAATATATTGTCTTATTATATCTTTTGTAAATCCAAGGATTTGACCTTGAGTTATATAGTCACCCCAGCTTGATTCTAAATCTACTGCTTTTTTAAACATCTCTTTTACTTCTTCCTCAAGCTCATCATTAAAGAGTTCAGGTCTTTCCTTTCTTGTACTATTTATAAGGTTTTGAAAAAGTAAAAGATGTGTCACTTCATCTCTTTGGATGAATTTTATCATTTGTGAAGTTCCAAGCATCTTTCCAGACTTTCCAAGTGCATACATAGCTGCAAAACCTGCATAAAAATATAATCCTTCAAGAATCTGATTTGCAAACATTGCAAGTACTATTTTTCTATCAGTTATATCACCACTTAGATTTTTGTAAGTTGCAGCGATGAAGTTGTTTTTTTCTCGAAGTTTTAGGTCATTTTTCCACATATCATAAATCTCATCAGTGTTATCTGAGATAGACTCAACCATAACAGCATATGATTTACTATGATTGGCTTCTTCATATGATTGTCTTGATAAAATTGCATTGATTTCAGGTGCAGTTATATATGGATTTATATTATCCATAAGATTATTTGTTTGCAAAGAATCCATAAAAATAAGTTGTGACAATACAAGATCATACATCCTTTTTTCAGGAGGAGTTAAATACTTGTAATCTTTTGCATCTCCTGTCATCTGAACCTCTTTTGGAAACCAAGTATTTCCCTCCATGGTATCCCATAACTTAACAGCCCACTCATATTTACATTTTGTAAAATTCAACATCCCATCAGGGTTACCACCAAATGTTCTTCTATCATTTATAGATTCTAATGAACTAGGATTGTATATTGTTTTTCTTTCCATTATTGGCATCCTATACATTCTTGGCTTCTATCTGCTACATCAGAAACTGCTTCAGGTGATTGACTTCTTAGGTAGTATGTTGATTTTAGACCTAACTTCCAAGCAGTAGTATAGATCTCATGGAGATATTTACCACTTGCTTTATCTAAGCTCATAAATATATTTGTACTTTGACCTTGATCTATCCACTTTTGTCTAACTGCTGAAGCTTTGATAATATCTATTTGATCAACTTCATAAGCAGGTGTGTAAAAATTCCAAGTATCAGCACTAAGGTTTGGTACAACTACAGGTATTTGACCACTTAAATTCTCTTCAAACCATTTTCTTTTATAAACAGGTTCTATAGCTTGAGTAGTTCCAACAAGTATAGAGATAGAAGAGGTTGGAGCAATAGCCATTAAGTAACCATTTCTCATCCCTTGAGATTTAACTTTTTCTCTTAAAATTGACCAATCATAACTTGTATCAAAAAGATCTTTTTTTACAAGTGCATTCACAGCAGGTGTGGCATGATCCATAGGCATAATACCTTGTGACCATTTAGAGCCTTCAAATGTAGGATATACACCTTTTTCAACTGCAAGATCTGATGAAGAATCAATAGTATGGTAACTTATAGCTTCCATTATAGAATCTATTTTTCTAAGATGATCATCGCTTCCCCATACAATTCCTTGTTCTGCTAACATTTGTGATTCTCCCATCACTCCTAGTCCAATTGATCTACTTTTTAAATTTGTAGCTTTTACTTTTCTAAGTGGATAGAAGTTTAAGTCTATAACATTGTCAAGCATTCTAGTTGCAATTGGTGTAACTCTTGCAATATCTTCTTTTGTATTTATCTTACTTAAGTTTACACTTGCTAGGTTACAAACAGCAGTATCTCCATCAATTTTTTCTTTTTCAACTATAAATATTTTTTTCCCTTTAAGAGAGTCAAGTGCAGTGATTTTATTGGCTTTTTTAATTATTCCACTATCTATAGTAACCTCTTCATTTTCTTCAAAAGTTATGATTTCTCCATCTTCTAATTCTATTTTTATTAGATAGTGATTTGGATTTGTATTTTGGAATATCTCTGTACATAGATTTGAACTTCGTATAAATCCAGTATGACTGTTTGGATTTGCCCTATTTGCATTGTCTTTGAAACATAAAAATGGACTTCCAGATTCAAAATATGATGTAAGAACTTTTTTCCATAAATCTTTTGCTTTCATTTGCTCTTTTGTTATTGTTTCATCTTTTTCATACTCTTCATATCTATTTTCAAACTCAACACCCGTAAGTGTAGCTAAATCTCTAACCTCATATGGATCAAATAGTGTCCAGTGACTATCTTCTAAAATTCTTTTCATAAAAAGATCATTGATCCAAAGTGCTGGGAAAAGATCGTGAGCTCGTCGTCTCTCCTCTCCTGAGTTTTTCTTTAGGTCTATAAAATCTTCTATATCCATATGCCAAGGTTCAAGATATACAGCAATTGCTCCTTTTCTAGTACCTAGTTGATCAACTGCTAGAGCTATATCATTTGTGATTTTTAGAAATGGAACAGTACCACCAGCAGCACTTTTGTGACCATCTATAACTCCACCTAAAGATCTAATTGAGTTCCAGTCCCATCCAATACCCCCACCAAATTTAGATAATAATGCCATCTCTTTATATCCATCAAAAATACCCTCAATATTGTCAGGAGATGAACCAATATAACATGAACTTAATTGGTGTCTATTTGTTCTTGCATTTGATAATGTTGGAGTTGCAAGCATAACTTCAAATTTTGATATTACATCATAAAAATCTTTTGCTTTACTTTGTTTATCTGTCTCATTTTGTGCTAAAAACATAGCTATACCCATAAACATTTGTTGTGGTAATTCTATTGGTTGTTTATCGTTGTTTTTTAATAAGTATCTATCATATAAAGTTTTCATCCCTAAATAGTTAAAAAGATAATCTCTACTAGGGTCAATATAATTATTTAAATCATCTAAGTCATAACCAGATTCAAGGTCTGGTATAATTCTACTAGCTTCTTGTCCATATTTTATATAATCTTTTAGATGACAATATGGATTTCCTTTGATACCATGTGTTGATTTTCCAACTTTATGGTATAAATCAAAAAGAAATAATCGTGCAGCAACAAAAGTCCAGTTTGGTACATCTATATCTATTTTTTCAACGGCTGTTTTAACTAAAGCTTCTTGAATATCAGATGAACTCATCCCCTCTATAAACTTGATTTGGGCATCTATCTCTAACTCACTTTGACTAACTCCTTCAAGACCTTTTGTTGCAGATATAGTATGCTTTTGGATTTTTGTTATATCTAAAACTTCTTGTCTACCGTTTCTTTTGTTTATCATGATTGCCATTAAAAAAACCTTTTCTGATTGTATAAAAAATTATTAATTTCGTGTTTTTAAGTGTGTATTTTAGCGTAAAATTTCTTAAATAAAGACGAATAAATGCTATACAATTTATTAAACACTTTTATATCTGATTTTAGTTAAAATAAAAAAATTATAAAATCAAAAGGATAGTTTATGGCTTTAAAAGTTGCGATAAATGGATTAGGAAGAATTGGAAGATGTGTAGCAAGAATAATATCTACAAGAGATGATGTAGAATTAGTAGCTGCTAATGCAAGTGGTTCAGAAGAGATGATAGAATATAACTTAAAATATGATTCAGTACATGGAAATAGAAAAGATATAAAAGTAGAAGATGGATATATTTATATAGGAGATGATAAGGCTAAACTTTTAAGTCAAAGAGACCCTGCAAAACTTGATTTTGCATCTTTGGGAGTAGATGTTGTATTGGAGTGTACAGGTGCATTTTTAACAAAAGAATCAGTACAACCATATCTTGATAATGGGGTAAAAAAAGTTGTATTTAGTGCACCTGCAAAAGATGATACAGATACATTTGTTATGGGTGTAAATGAAAACACTTATGAGGGTCAATCAGTTGTTTCAAATGCATCTTGTACTACAAATGGTTTAGCCCCTGTTGCTCGTGTTCTTGATGATGCTTTTGGGATAGAAAAAGGTCTCATGACTACAATTCACTCTTATACAGGATCTCAACCAATATTAGATGCAAAGCATAAAAAAGATCCTAGAAAAAGTAGATCAGGAGCTACAAATCTAGTACCAACTACAACAGGTGCCGCAAAAGCTATTGGGAAAGTTATGCCACATTTAAATGGAAAACTAAATGGACAAGCTATAAGAGTTCCAACACCAAATGTATCTATGGTAGATTTAACTGTAACTTTAAATAAAAATGTAACAGTAGAGGATGTATCAAACGCATTTAAAGCTGCAGAATCAGGATCGTTAAAAGGTATCTTAGCAACTGATACAGAAGGTAGAGTAAGTAGTGATTTTAATGGAGAGGAGAACTCAACAGTAGTACCACTTGATACAATTCAAGTTGTTGGAGATAATATGGTGAAAGTTTTATCTTGGTATGACAATGAGTGGGGATACTCTTGCAGGCTTGTAGATATGGGTGTTCATATTTCAAAATAACTTAAGTTTAGAGGTTCCCTTTATAATGTAGATATAGTAATATCTATTTATTAAAACTTATAAGAGGTTTTTTAAATAATAATAGTAGTATGTTATTTTAAATGGTATTATACTATTTTAACTGCATATCATTTACATTATAGTAAAATCTCTTTTATAATATAAAAAAGGAAGATAATAGTGAAACTTCAAGAGATAAAAAATATAGATATATCAGGAAAAAAAGTATTTATAAGATGTGATTTTAATGTACCTGTGGATGAGTATCAAAATATAACAGATGATAGAAGAATAAAAAGTGCTCTTAATACTATAAGATATTGTATAGATAATGATTGTGCGATAATTATAGCAAGTCATTTTGGAAGACCAAAAAATGGTTTTGAGGAGAAATTTAGTTTAAAACCAATAGCAAAAAGACTCCATACTTTACTCAAACAAGAGATAAAATTAGCACCAAATGTGGTATGTGAGGAGACTATCACAATGGCAAATGATCTTCAGTGTGGAGAGATTATGCTTTTAGAAAATATGCGATTTGAACCAGGTGAAACTAAAAATGATGAGCTTTTATCAAAAACATTAGCAGATATGGCAGATGTTTATATAAATGATGCATTTGGCGTATCGCATAGGGCTCATGCTTCTGTTGAAGGTATATCAAAACATTTTGATATTGAACATAAAGCAGCAGGTTTCCTCCTTGCTAAAGAGATAAAGTTTTTTTATCATATTATAGAGGAGCCTAAAAGACCATTTGTAAGTATAGTAGGTGGTTCTAAGGTGAGTGGTAAACTTGAAGCTTTACATAACTTAATTAAAAAAGTTGATAAAATAATCATTGGTGGAGGTATGGCTTTTA
Organism: Campylobacterota bacterium; assembly: GCA_034723675.1. Lineage (GTDB taxonomy): Bacteria > Campylobacterota > Campylobacteria > Campylobacterales > Arcobacteraceae > JAIOSF01. Next base: position 4,042 of record JAYEPD010000226.1, on the reverse strand, counting down.
CATTTTTAAAAGCATTAGGTCATGAGATTGGAAACTCTTTAGTTGAAGAGGAGTTAATACCTGAAGCTTTAAAAATAATGGATGAAGCAAAACAATTAGGTGTGAAGTTTTACTTACCTGTTGATGTTATTGCTGCAGAAGCTTTTGATAGTGAAGCATTCGCAAAAGCAGTAACGATTCAAGAGATTCCAAAAGGTTGGATGGGACTAGATATCGGACCTGCTTCAGCACTTTTATTTTCTCAAGCTTTAGAAGATGCACATACTATTTTATGGAATGGACCTATGGGTGTATATGAGATGGATAAATTTGCAAAAGGTAGTACAAAACTTTCACATGCAGTTGCAAGTTCATATGCTACAACTGTTGTAGGTGGAGGAGATACTGCTGATTTAGTAAGAAGAACTGGTGATGAAGATGAGATGAGTTTTATCTCTACAGGTGGTGGGGCATCTTTGGAACTTATTGAGGGTAAAGTACTTCCTGGTGTGAAAGCACTAATAATAGAATAATAAAACTATTTAATGGATTTAGAGAATAATAATTATAAAGATTTTATAAAAGATATAAAATTTAAAATACAAACCTCTCAAATAAAAGCATCTATTAAAGTTAATGTTGAATTACTAAAACTTTATTGGGAGCTTGGTGAGATAATAGTTGAAAAACAAAAAGAAAGTTCTTGGGGTGATAATTTAATTACAAATATTAGTAATGATTTACAACAAGAATTTCCTAATATGAAAGGTTTCTCTAAAAGAAATATTGAGCTTATGAGGCAGTGGTATAAGTTTTACACTTTAGGTTTCCAAAATACGAAACAGGTTGTTTCGCAAATAGAAAAAAAAGAATTTACAAATAGCCAACAGCTTGTTGCCCAATTAAATAATGAGATATTTCAAGTACCTTGGGGGCATAATATTGTCATAGTAACAAAGGTTAAGAGCCTAGAAGAAGCCAACTTCTATAAGGAATTGGAGTAATATTATTTTGTTAAATAAAATACTTTTGCAACAAACTATAAAATTTAAAATAAATCAGATGAATATTGTATGAGGAGTTTAAAGTGAGAGTATTATTAAACGGTGTGGGTAGAATAGGAAAAGCGATTTTAAGGATTGCTGATACTTGTGATACTTTAGAAATAGTGGCTATCAATGAACTCAATTCAAATAAGCAAAATATAGCTTATAGTATAAACTATGATTCTACTTATGGAAGATTTGAAAATAGATTTGAAGTATGTGATAATAGTATCATAAATAGCACTTCAAAAATAGATATTTTAAACTATAGTTCACTTTTTGATATAGATTTAAAATCACTTGATATTGATATAATCATTGATGCAACTGGTGTAAAGCTAGATACAAATGAATTAAAAATTTTAGATACAAAAGCTATATTCTTAACTCATCCAAATAAAAATGCAGATATAAATGTAATTCTAGGTGTAAATGAAAATGATTTAGATTTACAAAAACATAAAGTTATATCTACAAGTTCATGTAATGCAACGGCACTTTTACCAATACTAAAACTAATAGATGATAACTATAATATAGAGTATGGAGATGTCTCAACTATTCATCCTCTTTTAAATCATCAAAAGGTTTTAGATAGTTCTTGCGTTGGTAGTCAAAATAGAGATGTAAAGTGTAATAGTGAATTTGGAAGAAGTGCAACACAAAATATAATACCAAGTAAAACAACTACAATAGACGCGTGTTCATATCTTATTCCATCTATTAACTCTGATATATTTTCCTCAAGTAGCCTAAGAGTACCAACTGATACAGTGGGTGTGATAAATGTAACTCTAAGTGTAAAAAAAGAGTGTACCAAAGAATCACTTTTAAAATTATGTAAAGATTATCAAGCAAACCAAAAGTTTGATATACTACTAAACAACTTCGAACCTCTTGTATCAAGTGACTTCAAAGCTCTAAATTTTACAACTATACTTGACCATCGTTTTACAGATGTTAAGATGAATAAAATGATAAAGTTAGTAGTATGGTATGATAATGAGTGGGGTTATGCTTCAAAAGTTGTGGATATTGTAGAAAAGTATAAACTATATTAATAGTGATTAGTAATAAATTAAACCATACTTTATAACAATTTATGGTAAAATATATTTATAAATAACATACAAATAAGGGGCTTTTTTGAAGATAATTGCTAGCAACTTTAAAACAAATCACACGCGACAATCAACAAAACAATTTATTGATGAGGTAAATAGTTTTATTACAGATGAAAAAATAGAAAACGATATATACATTTTTCCTACAGCAACTTCTTTAGATAAATTCAATTTAAATTCTAATCTAAATATAGGTGTACAAAATGCATATTTTACTAAAAATGGTTCATTTACAGGAGAAATAGGCACTGAACAACTTGATGAGTTTGGTATAAAAACTATACTAATAGGTCATAGTGAAAGGCGGCATATACTAAATGAATCGCAACAAACAATCGCAACAAAATATAACTACTATAAAGCTTTGGGTTATAAAATTATATATTGTGTTGGTGAACCATTGGAAGTAAAAGAGCAAGGACTTACTGAAACATTGGGTTATATTTGGGAACAATTTGATGGGATAGATTTGGATTATGATAAGCTTATTTTAGCTTATGAACCTGTTTGGGCAATAGGTACAGGAGTAGTAGCTCAAATTGATGATATAAAAACAATTCATAAAAAAATAAAGAAAAAAATCAATAAACCTCTTTTATATGGAGGAAGTGTAAAACCATCTAATTTAGAGGAGATACTTAGTATCGATAATGTAGATGGAACTTTGATAGGGACAGCATCTTGGGATGTGGAAGATTTTAAAAAAATGATAGAGATAACAAATAAAAAATAAAGGGGTTAGATATGGTAATGAACGGTAAAAAAGGTGTAATTTTAGGTATAGCAAATAACAAATCAATAGCATATGGTATAGCAAAACAGTGTCAAGCACAAGGTGCAGATATGGCAATAACATTTTTAAATGAAAGATTTGAAAAGAAACTAGCTCCAATAGCTGAAGATTTAGGATGTGATGGGAAACTTTATCCATGTGATGTAAGTAACCCTGAAGAGATAAAAAATCTTAAAGAATCTTTAGAAAAAGATTATGGAGAAATTGATTTTATTGTTCACTCTATTGCTTTTGCTCCAAAAGAGGGATTAAGTGGAAGGTTTTATGATATAAGTAAAGAGGCATTTGATGTTGCTATGGATATCTCTGTTTATAGTTTGATCGAGATTGTAAGAGAGCTAAAACCTATTATGAGTGATAGTTGTTCTGTTTTAACACTTTCATATTATGGGGGAGTTAAATATATACCAAACTATAATCTTATGGGTGTAGCAAAAGCAGCTTTAGAGATGACTACTAAATACTTAGCTGAAGATTTAGGTAAAGATGGAATAAGGGTAAATGCAATCTCAGCAGGTCCTATTAAAACTTTAGCTGCATCTGGAATAGGGGAGTTTAGTTTTATGTTAAAATGGAATGCAGCTCATGCACCAATGAAAAAAAATGTTAGTATAACTGATGTTGGAAATAGTGGTATGTATCTTTTGTCAGATTTAAGTGCTGGTGTTACTGGTGAAGTTCATTATGTTGATGGTGGATACAATATCATGGGTATGCCTGCTGTTTCTTTTAATGAAGAGGGGAAACAAACTATAGCATGGAATGGTGAAAGTCGTTAAGGAAAAGTGACTAGTGTCACTTTTTTAGACTTTCACGAGATTTTGTTGTGCAAAAGAAATCTATGATTTCGTCTTTGTACCAAAATCACAGAAGAAAAGTAAGTCTATACTAAACTAACTTTTAAACTTTCACGAGATTTCGTCTTTGCACCAAAATCTCTGATTATAAAAAGTATTAAAACAAAATGAGAATCTTTAGAACGATAAAACAAAACTGGGCGAAAACACATACTTGTAAAACAAACAATATCATATATGCAAAAAGTGAAGATGAGATAGTTCATATTGTAAAGTATGCAAATGAGCAAAATCAAAAGTTAA
>JAYEPD010000225.1:0-4339 GCA_034723675.1 Campylobacterota bacterium | reverse complement strand
AAGCTGTTGAACATATAGGGATATATGGTTCAGGACATAGTGATGCTGTAATTACTGAAAATTATACAGTAGCAGAAGAGTTTTTAAACTCTATAGATTCAGCATGTGTATATTTAAATGCAAGTACTCAATTTACAGATGGTGGAGAGTTTGGATTTGGTGCTGAAGTTGGTATCAGTACTAATAAACTACATGCTAGAGGACCTATGGGTATAAATGAATTAACAACATATAAATTTAAAATATATGGAAATGGGCAAATTCGTTAGTTTTAGTGAAATTGAGTAATTTAAGTAAAGTTTTAAAGAAAGTTTTATTTTTTCTATGATAAAGTTAAAGAAATAAAAATAGGAGAATTAATATGGCAGTAATTATTACAGATACATGTATTTCGTGTGATGCATGTTTAGATGAATGTCCAACAGAATCAATCGTTGATAACGATGAGAACCCAACAGGTGAGGATATTTATTATGTAAATCCAGAAACTTGTGATGAGTGTCAAGAAGCAGGAACTATTCCAGCATGTGCTGAAGCTTGTCCAACTGAAGGTTGTATAGTATGGGGTGAAAATCCAACTACTGACGGTGCTGTTGCTGGAGAGCCTTGTATCGAAGACTAATTTAGTTTAATACAAAATAAAAAGGTAAGGGATTTATTTCTCTTGCCTTTTTTTATTTTTTAGGCTATAATCGCCAACTTTAAATGTGACTTATGTCACATCGTGGAGATAAATAGTATAAAAATTAATTTTTTATACTATTTATTAGTAACGAAAATATAAATTAAAATAGGAGAAATAATGGAACAAACATTATCAATAATTAAACCAGACGCAGTTGCAAAAAATGTAGTAGGTAAGATTTTATCAAGATTTGAAGATGCTAACTTAAGAATAGCAGCTACTAAAAAAATTCAATTAAGCCAAGCAGAAGCAGAAGCTTTTTATGCAGTACACGCTGAGAGACCTTTCTTTGGAGACCTTGTAGAATTTATGATTTCAGGACCAGTTGTAGTAACAGTTCTTGAGGGTGAAAATGCAATGCAAGTAAACAGAGACTTAATGGGAGCAACTAACCCAAAAGAAGCCGAAGCTGGTACTATTAGAGCAGATTTCGCTGAATCTATTGATGCAAATGCAGTTCATGGATCAGATTCAATTGAAAATGCAAATATAGAGATTAACTTTTTCTTTGCTCAAAAAGATATTTGTTAGTAATATAATCTATGAAAATAGAGTTTAGAAAAGTACCTTTAGACGGTAGTGAATTTGAAATAAATTCAAATTCAGTAAAGTTTTTAGGAACTTTTTGTAAAATATCATCAAAACTTGCTAAGATCAATGCCAATTTAAATGGACAAGTAGCAGTAGATTGCTGCAAATGTGGTAAAACTATGCAGATTAAAATAGATGAAAATACTAACTTTTTAGTTAGTGATGGAAACTATATAGCAAATGAACACGATGATGATGAGTTTGTAATAATTGAAGCACAAAATCATATAGTCGATTTTGGTGATATTTTACACAGTGAAATAGAATCACTAAAATCAGAGTATTACATATGTGATACTTGTAAAAAAAACGACAATTTTGTCGAATTAGAATATTAAGGATATAAAATGGCAGTACCAAAGAGACGAGTTTCACACTCAAGAAGTGCAAAAAGAAGAACACACTACAAAATTACATTAAAAAGACCAGTTAAAGATACAGATGGGACATGGAAAATGCCTCATAATGTTAACCCAACTACAGGTGAATATAAAGCATAATGCTAAAAATAGCAATAGATGCAATGGGTGGAGACTTCGGTCCTGCACCTATAGTTGAAGGTGTCATATCTGCTTTAAAAAAAGATAGACATTTTACAGCTGTATTAGTTGGTAAGAAAAATGAACTTTTACCTTTAATCCCTCAAAAATTTGACCATAGAGTTATTATACATGAAGCTTCTGATGTTATTCAGATGAGTGATAATGCTACAGATGCTTTAAAAAGAAAAGATAGCAGTGCTTATCAAGCTATAGAACTTGTGAAAAAAGGTGAAGCTGATGCATATGTAAGTGCTGGACACAGTGGAGCTTCTATGAGTCTTGCAACTCTTCGAATAGGAAGGATTAAAGGTGTAAGTAGACCTGCTATTGCTACTCTTATGCCTACAGTTAATGGAACTACTTTAGTTTTAGATGTTGGTGCAAATGTTGATTGTGATGCAGATAACTTAAAAGAGTTTGCTATTATGGGTCAAGTTTATGCTGAAGATGTTTTGGGTATAGACAATCCACTTACAGGACTTCTAAGCAATGGAGAAGAAGAATCAAAAGGAAACGAAGTTTCAAAAGAAGCTTTTAAATTTTGTGAACCTTTACCAAACTTTGTTGGAAATGTAGAAGGAACAGATGTATTTAATGGTACAGTAGATGTTGTAGTTTGTGATGGTTTTATAGGAAATATATTACTTAAAACAGCTGAAGGTGTAGCTGATACAATTGTTAAATTAATTAAAAATGATTTAAGAAGATCATTGGTTGCTATTACTGGTGCAGTATTGATGAGAAAAGTATTTAAAAACTTAAAATTAAAGGTTGATTATGCAGAGTATGGTGGTGCACCTCTTATTGGTGTAAAAGCACCTGTTATAATAGCTCATGGTAAGTCAAATGCAAAAGCGATTAAAAATGCAATATTTCAAGCAGTTATAGCAGCAGATTCGAATTTAAATATCCATATCGAAGAGAAACTTCAGCAATTTAAGGACTAATATATGAATTATGCTTCATTTCGCTCAATTGGAGCTTATATTCCAAGTGATATCCGTACAAATCAATGGTTTATTGATAGAATGGATACAAGTGATGAGTGGATTACAAAAAGAACAGGTATAAGTGAGAGAAGAATTGCTTTAAGGAATGAAAATACAAGTGATTTAGGTACAAAAGCAGCCAAAGTTGCAATAAGTAGAGCCAAATTAAAAAGTGAAGATATAGATTTGATAATTTGTGCTACTATTAGTCCTGATTATATGTGTATGCCTTCAACTGCATGTTTAATAGCCGAGAAACTAGGGTTAAGAGATGTTATGGCACTTGATATTAGTGCAGCATGTACAGGTTTTATATACGCACTTAGCGTTGCAAAAGCATTTATAGAATCAGGTATGAAAAAAAATGTACTCATTATAGGTGCTGAAAAATTAAGTAATATAGTGGATTATACAGATAGAACTACTTGTATGCTTTTTGGTGATGGTGCTGGTGCTGCTGTTATATCTGCTACAACAAATAAAGATGAAGCAATTGTCGATATAAACTGTAGTGCAGATGGTAGCCAAAAAGATTTATTATTAACTCCAGGTATTCAAAGTGGCGAGAAACAATTTATGCAGATGAAAGGTAACGAAACTTTTAAAGTAGCAGTTAGGACTTTGACATCTGATGTACAAAAAATAATGAAAAAAAATAACTATAAAAATGAAGATATAGATTTATTCATACCACATCAAGCAAACTATAGAATTATAAAAGCAGTTGGCGATGCATTGAAGTTTGAAGATGAACAAAAAGTTCTTACTGTTGGAAAGTATGGTAACACTTCATCTGCTTCTATACCTATGGCAATCAACGAATGCTATGAAGATGGTAGATTAACAAAAGGTAAAACAATTTTATTGGATGCTTTTGGTGGTGGACTTACATGGGGTTCAGCAATAGTTAAATTTAACGGATAATATAAACTGAATTATTCAGTAAAATTTAAAAAATAACTAGATATAATAAATAAATTTATAGCCAAACTTATCGTGAGGTAAGGACGGAAAGCTACGGATCTTGATTTTAAGATGGCCGAGTTGCAACTCAATATTACAACTCAACTCTCTTTTAATCACTATATAAAAAAAGGTGATATTATGACTCAAACAAAACAAAAAACAGTACAGAACAAAAATCAAAATATGATATTGTTCTCAATATTTATTGTATTTATCGTAAGCATATTTTTTTGGAATATGGAAACATCAAAAAACAAAGAAACTTATGATATTAAAAAATGGCAATCTTCTTATATAAATAGTACGGGAAATGAAGTAGAAGATAACAAAATCAAATTATCAGATGGTTATTGGGAGGGTGGTAAATTTGGATTTTAGAATCCATTTTACCAATAAAACTAATTAGGGGTATCTGTAAAAACACCTCGAACACCCATACCAAACAATCTCTCTATCTCTTTTTTATCATTCACAGTAAAAAGATTCACAATCAATCCAGCTTCATTAATCTTATCTACTACATCCTGAGTTATAATTTTAGCACAACAATGATAGCTATCTACTTC
>JAYEPD010000224.1:0-4362 GCA_034723675.1 Campylobacterota bacterium | reverse complement strand
CCTAAAAAGTATCTATTTTTTGCCTTACTGATGCAAACTGGAGCAAGACCTATATCAATTCTAAAACTCCGTAAAATAGATGTAAGCTTGGAGAATTCAGTATTAAAAATACAGGGATTAAAAAAAGGTAAAACATATGAAGCAATAATTTCAGATAGTATCTCAAAAGCACTAAAGAAGAAACTAGATGAGATTGAAAATAATCATTATGTATTTCACCCAGATAATCCAAAAACAGATCCTACTAAAATGATACAGTATGAGTCGATGAGACGACAAATACAACCAACATTGGAAAAGATCTACAATCAAGGACTGCCATCAAACGATAGAATTAATAGAGTGACATTTTATAGTCTCAGACATTCGTTTGCTACACATTTAGCAAATAATCCAAACATAAGTGTATTTGACTTAAAAAATCTCATGGGTCATAATACATTGAAAATGACAGATAGGTATACAAAAGCTTCATTTCAAGAAGAAACTAAAAACACATTAAAAAATTTATTTGATGTAGATGAGCAAAAATGAATTACTACTATTATATCAGTATGTCTTTATAAAGACATACTGATATGACACTATTTTTTAGTAAAAAAGTAAAATACACTATTCTTTTATTGTATTATTACACTTTTTAAGATATTATCCCTAGAATAAGGGGTTTTATGAGTAAAGATAAAACTAAAGAATACTGGTCTAACTACTATAAAAAAAGTGATCATATTGGGAAAAATCAAGAAAATACTTTCTTTATATCCCTTGATACTGAATATACTCAAGTAGCAAAGTATAAAAATATCTGTTTATCCTACCAAGTGTCAGTGTTAAGGTGTGTAGACTCAGAATATGAAGAATATTTTTTTGATATAAAAGATGATAATAGACTAACACTTGAAGAAATAATTGATAAATCACTAGCATTATATAGTGAAAGTTTAGATGATGAAAATCCTATAAAAATCAATCTTATTGCTCATAATAGTGTAGCTGAATTTGCGATGTTAAAAGATAGAGGAAGATATATAAAAGATGTACTGATAGTGCGAAAAACACTTACTACAAAAAGAGCAATTAAGATAAACAACTATAGAGTTGAACTATATGATTCTATGCTAATTGCACCAGCAGGGTACTTTTCACTTAAAAAATTAGCAACCGTACTTGGCGATGAAAAAATGATGAAAGAAGATATAACTCAATTTCATCTTGAAAACATGGATATATACAAAAAAAACAATCTTGATGCATTCAAAAAATATGCTATGCAAGATAGTCGTGTAACTTTAGCGGTATGGCTATTACTACAAAAACAGTTTAATGAGTTGGTATTCGATATCAAGGGTGAGAAAAGACAAAGCTTTGAACATGTGAAATCTTTTTTAACTAATGAACTAGACATGAAAAGAAATACAGATGAAGAAACTGCATATAGAAAAGTTTTATATGCTATAGAAACTAGAAATACAACAGTAGTTCAAACTGATAAGTACTATAAAACTGCAAGTTCTGTAGCAATGAGAGCGTTTTTAAATTATATACTTACTTGTGAAACTATAGATAATCTTAGTGATGATACTAAGTGTGTAAATGAGCTAAATGATAAAAAATACAGTGAAGATTGTAAGTTATATATAAGTAGTATAAAAAGTTTTTTAAAAGCTAAAGCTAAAGGTTACAGTTTAAAAACAATAGTATTAGAAAAGTTTACAGGAGAGAATTACAAATTAGAATATAACGACTTTATAAAAAGTTCATATTTTGGTGGAAGAAATGAAAGCTTTTATGTTGGATATACCAAGGACGATGATAACATAACTAATGACTATATATTTATAGATTTAGATTTTACAGGGGCATACCCTACAGCTATGGCAACCGTTCCTATGATAGACTGGAATTGTATAAAAGAGTGTTTAAATAGTAATGATATGATAAATCGTTGGTATGAGCAAAAAAACTATATTAATGAAAATAGTGTTACTACTGTAATAGGATTCGCAAATATCGAGTTTGTATTCCCGAAAGAAATTAAATACCCATGCCTAGCTGTCAAACATGAAAAATTTGGATTAATATATCCACTCGAAGGTAAAACACTCTCAACTGCAGTAGAGATAATATTTGCCATGCAGATATTAGAAGATAATAAAAAGATAGTGCAAAAAACAGATGAGTATAAAAAAATAGAACTACAACTAAGAACTACACAAGATATAAATGAAAAACATAAGCTACAAAATAAACTAGATAAGCTATTAGGCTATATAAAAGTAGTAAAATCTATAGAGTTAACGCCAGATATAATAGATGAAATACCTAACTTGATGATGAAACGATATCTACATGATAAAATTGAAAAAAGAAATACCGCTAAAGATATAGTAAAAGATGAAAATAACAGTGAGTCAGTTCGAAATATAGCAAAATTAAATGATAAGCTATACAAGTTACTTGTAAATTCTGGATATGGGCTTACAGCACAAGCAATAAACCCTAAGAAAAGTTTTGATTTAGGGTCAGGAAAAAGCTTTCCTCTTCCTGAATCAAAGATAACTACACCCTATATGGCTTCTACAACTACTGGAATAGTAAGAGCAGCATTATCAGCATTAATCTATTCTATAGAGTCGTGGAATAGAGATGAGAGTAGAAAAAATAAAATCGTACTCATATCAGGAACGACAGATGGTGCATTATTTGGAATACCAAAAGAGATGATAAAAGAAGACTATGATATCAATAAACTAAATAAAGAAGATTTTACTAAACTACTACCAAAATTTGAAAAACATCTATCCACTTACTATCCATTAGAACTCTTGAAAAAAGCAAGACTGAGTCTAGCAGGCGATACATACTTAGAGATTAAACATGGAGCAAAAGAAGTATACTCTATCAAAACTAGAGGACAGATTGGCTTTGCGAATGATGAAAAAAATGAAGACGAAAAGAAAAAATCATCTATTTTAGCTAAGTTTGGACATAAGCCACCGTTGAGTTTTATAAATAAGGATAAAGAAAAATATAAAGCAATTATGGAAGATTCTGATAGAAGAAATGATGCAGATGCAGATTGGCTAATAGTAGAATATGAAGATCAAAAAGAAACAATAGGTATGTATGATGTAAGATCACTAATAGGAATAAAAAAAATTATGGATCCTGATGATCCAATTGATGACCTAGTAGGTATAAATATAAAGAAAAAGAAAAACTTTGATTATGATTTTAAAAGAGAATTATCTCCCTCATCACCATATACAAAACCATTTAAAAATCTAAAAGCCATGTTGAAATATCGCTATGCTATGGAAAATATACGAAAAAGGGGACTTACTGCCAAACCTGAATTGGTAGAAGCTAGAGCAAAAATGAGTACATCTTTTACAAGAATGCGAGGAAGTCAGTACGACCATGCTTTAAAAATCTTACTTCGATTACTGTTCCAGCACCCATTATATGAAACTGACAAAAAAAAGAATAAGCTAAAAGCAAAAGATTATGTAGAAAAAATAAGTACTTTTAAAAAATTACATCAAATATCTATTAAGTCAATCTCAGAAGACACTATCAAAAATGCAAAAAGAGGAAAGCTGGAGGAAAATGCAATACCAAATGTACAAACTCTAAAAGACTTTGTAAAAGAGTTACATAAAGTATTAGAGATTGATTATAACAGCGAAAAAATAGAAATACTTTTTACAAAGGATTATAATAAAGAGAGAATAATACATCATAACTCAGAGTTGAAAGCACTAGAAATATTTTTAACTGGATTATTTCTAACTAAAAAATATAGCGATAGAAATGTAGTAATATTTAGTAAGTTAAGGTTACCAGAGGAAGATTTGTTGGAAAAAGAAGTTATAGAATATATCTCTACATCCGATTTAATATTTGATGAAGATATAATTAAGGAACAGATACAAATAGCTAAAAATGCAACTAGAATGAGTTATAATAAAATACCTAGTACCTCAGTAGCTAGAAATGTAATAAAGGAACTTCGCTTGATTTTAATCAAGTTAAATTATATACCTAGAGAAGATAAAAAAGATAAATATATAGGAAAAAATAAAGTAATTTTTACAACTAAAGATTTTTATAAAATCTTACTAGAAGAAATAGTTACTTCTAAACCTAGAAAAAATATATCGCAAGAAAGATGCTTAAAGCACTTCTGTATAGCTCTTAATAATAATATTAGTCCATTTAAAAGCAGTGATTTAAAAAATACATATATCATAGACAGATTAAAGAGTTTTGGGATTACAAAAACAAAGTTTTATCAATATAAAAAAGAAAGATTCATTTATAAAACACTGAAGAATACACCTGAAAACAGAAAACAGATTA
>JAYEPD010000223.1:0-4466 GCA_034723675.1 Campylobacterota bacterium | reverse complement strand
GTTGTTGTTTTTCTATCTCATCATTTTTTAATCTTTGAAACTCTTTAATAAGAAAAAGTTTAAACTCTGCACTTATCCAACTAGCAAATTCAAAAGCAATATCTTTATGAGCATAAGTTCCACCATACCGCCCAGCTTTACTAACTATTCCTATAGCATTTGTAGTATTTATCCACTGTTTTGGTGTTAAAATAAAGCTATTTACACCTGCTTGATTTTTAATTCCATCGAATTCGATGGAATTAAAATCTACATTATTTATCTTTTCCCATAATCCTAAAAATTCTATTGTATCTTTTGAACGCATCCAATTTTGCAAAATATAATCACTTCGTTTGCTATCTTTATATCTAGCAATATCTGTCAATGATAGATAGTCTTCTTTATTGTATTGATTTATTTTTACATTTGTATCTTGCACTAATATTTTATTTTTCATATCAACTCATCTACTTCATAATCTTTTGTTGCAACACTACCAACTATCTCATCCCATCTCATAGGATTTATTCCACCAGCTGGTCTTTTGACTGTTATATTATTTTCACTTAAAATCTCACCTTTTTTTATAATAGTTGATGCAACTATTGATTTTCTTGCTATTTGTATATTTGGTGTTTCACTTTTTGATGGTTTTTTTATACTACTGCCAAGTGCTAACTCTATATTTCTAATCCCTTTTACCATAGATATTAATTCATCAGGTTCTAAACTAGCTTTATGATCAGGGCCTTCCATAGTCTTATCTAATGTAAAATGTTTTTCTATACATACAGCACCCATAGCAACTGCTGCAACATCTACTTCTATTCCTAAAGTATGGTCACTATATCCATAAGTTATATCAAAAGTATTTCCAATAGTTACCATAGCTTTTAAATTTACATCTTTCATAGGAGTAGGGTACATAGTATTTGCATGTAAAACTGTGATATTCTCTTTTAAAGTTCCAGATTCATATAAAATATCCAATGCATCTTCTATCTCACCGATATCTGCCATACCAGTTGAAAGTATAACTCTTTTCTTTAAAGCACCTATTTTTCGTAAAAGTGGTAAGTTAGTTATCTCTCCACTTGGAACCTTAAATATCTCTAGTCCTAAATTATTTAGTAAGTCAACACTATCAAGATCAAAAGGGGTAGATAAAAACATAATATTTTTACTTCTACAATATCCTATCAATTTATCATGAGTATCAACATCAAGTTCAAGTTTTTTTAGCATATTAAACTGGCTATCATCACCATCATCTATATTTTCTTTTTGATAAGTTGCTTTTTGTGCATTTTTAGAGACAAGTTTTTCAGCTTTAAATGTTTGAAACTTAACTGCATCTACACCAGCTTCAACAGCTACATCAATTAATTTTTTTGCTAATTCAATCGAACCATTATGATTAACACCTGCTTCTGCAATTATAAATACACTCATTTAACTAAACTCCCTGCTTTAATAAAACCATTACAGTTTATATATTCTTTAGATGTTGCATTACTACCAAAAAAAGTCCCTTCTTCTATAGTAACACCACCATTTACAACTGCTGCAGTTGATATATGACAATTATCATCTATCGTACAATCATGTTCTATTAAAGCTTTAGTATTAATAATACAATTTTTACCAATATTAACACTTGCATTAATCAGTACTTGATGCATAACAATAGTTCCTTCACTTATAGTAGAATATTTTGAAACATATGCAAATGGAGATGTAATAACTGGTAAAATATAACCTATATCTTTTAACTTATTAAACAATTTAACTCTTAAATCTGGTGATTTAATTTGCCCTACAGTTACTATTGCATATTTATATATTTTAAATAACTCTTCTAAGTCATCATCACAGCCAATATATTTATAACCTAATAACTCTTGACCAATTAACTCTTTTTTATCAATAATCCCAGCAATAGCAAATTTCTTTTCTTGTTCAAGAACATCTATTACAGATTTACAATGACCACCACCACCAATTAGAATTATATCTTCCATTTTAAACTATCACACTACTTGAAATATTTATAACTCGTTCTTCTAAATATTTTGCATTATCTAAGCTTGAACACTGAGCATCTTTAAACATCCCTAATTCATTCATAAGTTTCCAAATAGGTCTTGTCATCACACCATTTTTATTTGTAAACTCTAAAAATTTATCTCTGTTATCTAAATCTTTAACAACAATAGCTTGTAACCAATAATTAGACTTAGAATCACTAGGTTCTTTTACAAAATCTATATCTTCATCTATATCTATAACCTCTTCTAAAATTTTATTTGATCTTTGTGCTAGTTCTTTCTGTATATCTTCATCTGTTGTTTTCATAATATTGTTTATATTTCTTGATAACTCTTTTATCTTTGAAAAAGTTTCTATGGTTTGTAATGTTGCTTCTGTAGCTACCTTACTCTTTAAGATAGTAGCAATCATATATAAACCTTTTTCTGTAAAAACTTTTGGATTGTGTGGTGAATATTTTAATTTAGAGAGGTGGTGGAAATTTTCCACCACCTTCTCTTTTTCATCTTTAGATAGTTCTAAAACATAACTATTTGGAAATTTATCTGGATTATTCTTAACTGCTTTATTAACATCTTTAGTTTCTACACCATATAACTCTGCTACATCACTATCTATTAATACTAATTCATTTTTATATTCTATAAGTCTATTCTCTAATGTTTCAAATTTTATTACTTGCATATATTATCCTTTGATAAATTCATCACTTATATAATCTTTTGTAGAAATAGTACCAACTATCTCATCCCATCTCATAGGATTTATTCCACCAGCTGGTCTTTTGACTGTTATATTATTTTCACTTAAAATCTCACCTTTTTTTATAATAGTTGATGCAACTATTGATTTTCTTGCTATTTGTATATTTGGTGTTTCACTTTTTGATGGTTTTTTTATACTACTGCCAAGTGCTAACTCTATATTTCTAATCCCTTTTACCATAGATATTAATTCATCAGGTTCTAAACTAGCTTTATGATCAGGGCCTTCCATAGTCTTATCTAATGTAAAATGTTTTTCTATACATACAGCACCCATAGCAACTGCTGCAACATCTACTTCTATTCCTAAAGTATGGTCACTATATCCATAAGTTATATCAAAAGTATTTCCAATAGTTACCATAGCTTTTAAATTTACATCTTTCATAGGAGTAGGGTACATAGTATTTGCATGTAAAACTGTGATATTCTCTTTTAAAGTTCCAGATTCATATAAAATATCCAATGCATCTTCTATCTCACCGATATCTGCCATACCAGTTGAAAGTATAACTCTTTTCTTTAAAGCACCTATTTTTCGTAAAAGTGGTAAGTTAGTTATCTCTCCACTTGGAACCTTAAATATCTCTAGTCCTAAATTATTTAGTAAGTCAACACTATCAAGATCAAAAGGGGTAGATAAAAACATAATATTTTTACTTCTACAATATCCTATCAATTTATCATGAGTATCAACATCAAGTTCAAGTTTTTTTAGCATATTAAACTGGCTATCATCACCATCATCTATATTTTCTTTTTGATAAGTTGCTTTTTGTGCATTTTTAGAGACAAGTTTTTCAGCTTTAAATGTTTGAAATTTAACAGCATCTACCTTAGCATCAACTGCTACATCTATAAGTTTTTTAGCTAGATTTATATCACCGTTATGATTGACTCCAGCTTCAGCTATGATAAAAACATTCTTTTTCATAATACAAAACCATCATCAACTATAATATTTTGTCCATTTACATATCTACTCATATCACTTAAAAGATATACAAGTGTTCCTGTTAAATCTTCTTTATCTAACATCCCTTTTGATATGGTTTTATTGTTATATTTATTCAAAAATGGTTCAGGCTGATTATCAAAAATTCCACCAGGACTTATAGCATTTACTTTTATATTCAGACCCTTAAAATATTTTGCCATATATTTTGTAAGATGTATGAGTGCTGATTTTATAGCAGCATACTCTATAGGAACTCCAACCATCTTTGTATCATCATAAAATTCAAAGTTTGGAGCAACTATTCCATATATGGAAGAGATATTTATGATATTTCCATACCCTTGAGTTTTAAAGTAAAGTGCAAATTGTTGAGATGTTAAGAAGTAACCACCTAAATTCATATTTACATTGTCATTGAAGTTTTCATATGTTACATCAAAAAACTTATCTCCAAAGTTTTTATTTCTAGGATAGGCGTTGTTTACAACAGCATCTATTTTTCCATACTTTTTATCCAATAGTTTTATACAATCTTGAAGAGAATTTGTATTGGTTATATCTAAAGTTACACAATCTATATTTTTGCTGTTTAACTCTTTTGATAATTTTTCTTTTACTTCTTCTGATAAACTTTCATTAAAATCAGCAATGATAGCGATACCATTTTGTTTAATTATTGCTTTTATAAAAGCTTGACCTATAAGTCCAGCTCC
>JAYEPD010000222.1:0-4638 GCA_034723675.1 Campylobacterota bacterium | reverse complement strand
CACGATCCAAAACCAAGATGTAGAACTTGCCCTAACCCATGTTATAGTAAAGATGAATGGAAAAAAGTAGCAAAACTTATGAAATATAGTGGAATACAACTAGGTCTTTTAAAAATTAAAAAATTCTTTACATTAAAATAAAAGAATATAGCTGTATAATCCACTCATGCAAACAACAAGAATATTTTTACAAACACATGAACCATTAAAATTTACTTTTAATCAAAATAGATTTGATTTTATTGTCCAAGAGATATCACTAGGAAAGTTAAAGTTTGGATATTTTGTGAGAAAGTAAGTAAAGGAAGACTAAGATAGCCTCCCTTTTTTAACTAAAAGATATATTATCTTTTAGAGTAAGCAGCATCTGCTAAATTGTTAGTATCAACAATATAAGGTACAAGTGCCATATGTCTTGCTCTTTTAATAGCATTTTCAACTTGCTCTTGAAAGTTTTTAGATGTACCTGTAAGTCTTCTAGGCATAATCTTACCTCTCTCACTCATTGATATTTTTAAAAGATCAGTATTTTTATAATCAATATAATCTAACTTCATTGCACTATATTTACAATATTTTTTTGCGAATTTTCTTCTTTCTGCCATAATAATTCCTTTATGTGTTTATGATCAGACTAAAACGGTATTTCGTCATTGTCTATATCAATTGTAGGTATATTTTGCTCATAAGAGTTCATACCACCATTTTGTTGTTGCTGTGGTGCATTATAATTATTTTGTTGAGGAGCTTGTTGTTGGTTATTGTATTGTTGTTGAGGTTGCTGATTGTATGATGGTTGTTGTTGCTGCTGCTGTGGTTGGTAACCACCTTGTTGTTGCATACCAGCACCCATATTTTGAGCATCTGCTTTTGAATCTAAAAATTTAAATTCTGATACCATAAGAGCATGTTTACTTCTGTTTGTACCATCTTGTGCCTGCCATTGCTCAAATACCAATCTACCCTCTAACATTACTTTAGAACCTTTTCGTACATACTGATTTAAAACCTCTCCACCTTTACCAAATACAGTAAAATCAAGAAAACAAACTTCATCTTTTTGTTCACCTGTTTGTGTTTTGTATTTATGACTAGTAGCAATTGCACCTTTTGCAATAGCACTACCACTTGGAAGATATTTAAGTTCAATATCTCTTGTAAGGTTTCCAATCATTATAACTTTGTTGTACATTTTAGCCCCTTTAAAATTTTATAAAATTATTTTGCAGCTGTTTTTTCTGAACGCTTTGCAGCTTCATCAGACATTGCAGTCCATTGTTTGATTTCAGTTTTACTTTCAGATTTTATGAATATAAATCTTAAGATACTTTCATTTACTCTATAGTTTCTTTCAAGTTCATTGATAGATTCAGAAGGTGCAGTAAAGTAGATAACATAATAGTAACCTCTTTTATTTTTTTCAATCTCATAAGCAAGGTTTTTAGTACCAATATCATCATAAGATACTATTGTACCACCATTTTTTTCGATGTTTGATCTTACAGTTTGGATTTGAGCTTGAGTCTCTTCCTCTGTAAGTGTCGGTTTAACTATAAACATAGTTTCATAATGTCTAATTCTAGCCATTCTTTTCTCCTTTTGGTTTTAGCCAATTGATTATAAAAAGATATAATTTTATCAGCAAGGTAAGGGCAATATCTAGTGATATTTCCACTTTGGAGGCAGATTTTATCTCAAAGTTGCTGAAAACTTCCTAAAACAAGCTTGAGTATAACTATTTACCTCTAATGTGTTTTTTGTTTTTAGTTCTAGTTCTAAGTTTTGAAATAGATTTAACATATCTACAAATTGATTTGTTTTATATTTCATAGCTATTGAAGCTCTTTGATTTGCAATATTTGCAGGAAGTTTATATCCCCATATATCGATTATATTTAAGTTCCCGTTTAATTTTAGATAGCTATTTATAGTAAAAAGTTGTTGTATAAAAGATGTTGTTTGATTGATAAGTAATATCTCATTCATACCCTCTTCAAGTATCATATAAAGATCTTTATTTATAGCTTGTCCTGTAAAAAGCTTTACAAAAAAATCATCAATAGATATAGCCCCCATACCAAAACATTGGTTATTTATAACATTTAGAGTGATAGGTTCATCTAAAATAGCCAATTTTTTTATATCATTAACACAAATAGATAGATCTTTTTGATGCATATTGTATAGATATTGAAGTTCACCAAAGCCACAATTTAAATTGTATTTTTTAACCTCTTCATTTAAAATATGTATCGCTTCTTTATCTTCTGGTTGGTACAATCTAACCTCTACAGCAGAATTCTTTTTTGTAAAACTTTTTGCCATAGTTCGATAGTCTGTTTCACCTATACAAGTAAATATGATTTTACTATCAGTATTGGTTTTACATATGTTTAACAATGCATCAATTTGTTTTTTATCTATTTTTTTATTTGTTTTTATAAGTAAAATATTATTTGAACTAAATAAAGAAGATTGAGCCAAAAAGTTTTCACAATCTTTAAAGTTATATTCATCAAAATAGATTTTTTGTATATCTTCACCATTTGCAAGTTTTACAGCAACTTTCAGGGCATAAGTTTCTACTAAAAAATCGCTTTGTCCATAAAACATATAGCCATTATATTTTACATTAGAATTGAATTCATTGTCAAATTGATTTTTATACATAAGTGTATTATATCTTAAATTTTTATTTTACTACTTATATTTAAAATGATTTTTTTATCTATATCTTTTTGAAGCTTATTTTTTATATATTTTAGTTCATCAAATGATAACGATCTATTTGAAGATAGCTCTAAATCTACATTTATAACTTTATTTGTTACATTAAGATTTAAAATATCTAGTTTTATATCTGTATTATTTATATGTACAGTTTTTGTTGATTCAAGTTTTGTTAAATAGTTATTTTGTTCTATCATATTTAAAAATGTCAAACTAAGAGGTACAGATATAAACAACATCATAATAGTTGTATAAAACAACCCTTTTTTTGCTTTTTTTATTGGGGAATATCCTAACACTATAAAAGTCAATGATGCTGCTAGTGTTATACCTACAAGGTTTGTTATAAAAAGTAAAAATGATCCATAAATAACCTCAAAATTCCAAAGTCCTATCCCTATCCCTGTAACACTAAGTGGAGGTACAAGAGCAACAGCTATAGCAACTCCTGCAAGTGACTTAGCAACTTCATCTTTTGAGTTAGCATATGCTCCAGCAATTCCAGAAAATATAGCAACCATAAGGTCAAGTAAATTTGGATTTAGTCTATTTTGCATCTCTGGTGTAATCTGGTGTAGTGGTATAAAAAATGTAAAAATTGCAGAGAAAAGCATAGCCATAGCTATACCTAAAGTTAAAGTTTTTATACTTTCATTAAGTAAGTATTTATCATATCTTATAACCCCCATCGATAAAGAAACAATAGGAGCCATAAGAGGTGCTAATATCATAGCACCTATTATAACAGGTGCTGAGTTAGCAAAAAGTCCTGTTGTTGCAAGTAGTGTACTTAAAATCATAAGAGTTAAAAATACAGATGTAAATTTTGCACTATTTCTCAAACTTACAAACATATCTTTAAAGTCATCATCACTGGCTTTTTTGAATAAAGGTAATTTTTTGTCTATTAGTATATTGTTTAGTTCACCTTTTGGTAGTGTATTTATCTTTATTGTATCTTTTTCTTGAATTACAAGATTTTCATCTTTTACTTTGTTTAACAATTCTCTACCTAGATGGATATTTAAACAGTCTTGCAAAACTTCAACAACAATCTCTTTTGAGCTTACAAATGAATTGTCAATTGCAAAATCTATTGGCTTATCTGCTATGATGGTTAATTTTGAACTTTTTATAAAACCTAAACTTTTAGGTAGTGTAAGAATAGATATTTTTTGATAAAAAAATATTGAGATTAGATACCAAAGATATGATATAAGTGAAGTGGGTGCCAATACAAAAGCATTGAGTTTCCCATCATGAAAAGAAAAGTCATCACTTATAGCACTTTTCTCAGATACTATAGAGTGCTCAAGTATAGTTATACCTGAAGCTGCTGTTTGGATTTTGTGCTCTTTGGAAGTTGTTATTGAGTAGCTTTTGAATTTTAAATTTTTAATATTTCGTATAAATATTTTAAATTTTTCAAATCTTGATTTTTCATTTAGATTAAATCTATTCATTCCATGCATATCACCAATTACTATACGATTAAAAGCTATGAGTTCATTACATAGTAGTAGATCGATTTTTGTTTTTAAATCATTGTTAAATCCATCATCAATAGCTTCAAATATATCTTTTGATATACCATAGTTTTTCATACTACTTGGACAATGTTTATTTGGAATAATTGCTATATTTATATCAGTATTTAGATGATTTTGAAAAAATTGTTTTATATCATTGTCATTTAGATACAATAAAAATAGTTCATTTTTATCATTATTTTGAAACATCTCTTTATGATTGTGGATCTCAGCTTTTAGATTGTAGTGTGCTTTTAAATGTTCTACTATATCTTGAAAGGTTGGGGATGATTGAAGTTCGTCTACTATAAGTTTTATTGTTTTCAAAATATATAATCTTTTTGATACAATATTAGCACAATTTATTATTATATTCAAG
>JAYEPD010000221.1:0-4662 GCA_034723675.1 Campylobacterota bacterium | reverse complement strand
TAATCCTCCTCTATTAAAATTGAAAATAGAGTTTATCTAAATTAGTTTTATTTTTTAAGGTTTAAAATTCAAAAATCACTTCCAAATCTCAAACTTACCTGCTCATTTTAGCAGTTCGCTTGACAATGGGGGAGTAATAATGCTGAAAATACAAGACAAAATATGCAATTATTAGGTCAAACAATTCAAATGTATAGAGCATTTAAATAATCAGAGTTGACTTAATATAACATATATGTTATAATTTATCATGAATTGGAATATAAAATACTTTAATGAAAATGTTGAAAATCAAATACTTGATTTACCAGATGGATTATTAGCAAGATATTTCAAACTTACTGATTTAATGCTAACACATGGTTCAAATTTAGGTTTACCACATACTAAACCATTGAGTAATGGACTTTTTGAACTTCGTTTAAAAAGTAAGGAAGGTATTGGAAGAGTATTTTATTGTACAAAAGTTGGTAAAAATATAATAATGCTTCATTCTTATGTTAAGAAATCTCAAAAGATTCCTAAAAATGTAATGGCTACAGCATTATCACGATTAAAAGAGGTAAAAGAAAATGACTCATGAAGAACTAAAACAAAAAGCATTTAAAAATAAAAATGTTAAAGAAGAGTATGATAAATTAGATTTAGAATTTCAACTTTTAAATGAAATGCTAACAGCTAGAAAAGAAGCAGGATTAAATCAATCACAAGTAGCTGAACTAATGGGAACAAAACAAACTTCAATCACAAGACTTGAATCAGCTTTAAGTGCTGGTAATCATTCTCCATCACTTACAACACTAAAGAAATATGCAAGTGCAGTTGGGTGTCACTTAGATATTAGATTTGTACACAATCAGGCAAGTGTATAACAAATACTAGGAGAGAACAAGGTAAAACTGGCGAAAATATCTAGCTTTTATGTGTCGCTTAAAGATATATTAAAAGGCAAATAATCAAACCGTTATTTTACCTTGTCCCTCAAGATTGCCGTTAGGTTCAGTTTATCGGACAATAAAATAAATTTAGCTATACTCTAAAAAATTAAAGGAAGCTTATGGAAGAGATCTCAAAAGTAATTGATTATGTTTTAAAAAATGTTGAAATGGATGATAGTGCTAAAAAACTATTAACCGAAAACCTTAATATAAAGATAAACGAAAAAGTTGAATTATATAGTTTAAAAACAAAGTTAGAAATTTTGTATAATTATGAAAAAAATTATTTAGAATTAGTTAAAGAATTTAAAGAAGAGATTAAATTTGCTAGTTCTATACAAGAAGATTTAAGAAAAGAAAGAGCTAAGTTTTTTGCTGAAACTTTGAAAGAAGTTCAATCAACTTTAAAAGATTCACAAGTAGATAGTAAAGTTGCATCAAATTGGGTAGAAGAGTTAGTCAATAGCTATACTAAAAGTTTAGATTTATGTGGTGGATTAATTGAAGAACATACACTAGATACAATTGGTAGATTACGACAAGAAGCCAAACAAGAAGTTAAAAAATCAGAATTAAAATAAATGAATAGTAAACTTGTTGACTTATTATCAATTTTCAAACAATCAAGAGAAAAATTATCTCAAGATTTTCTTAGTGAAAGTCTTGAAATATTTGAACCAATGTTTAAATATGAAAATGATAATGACTTAATGAGTTTATCAATGGAAAAATATTTTACAGGTTATATTAATTATCATTTTGAAGTATTTTTAGAATATTCAAATATTGATATTGAATTTAGTAAAGCAATGTTATCTTTTGTAAAAACATTTAATATTAATGTTTCAGATTCAAATCTTAATAATGGTAAAGAATTATTTTATTCTATCCTGAAACAAAAAGAATCCTTTTTACAAGAAATGATTACAGTTAGTAATATAGATAGTGATAAATTTAATAAATTATCATATTTATATCAAAAAGATAAAACACTTTTTGATAGAGAACTTAACAGTTTAAAAGGGTAAGAAAAAATGGGATTTTTTGATACATTGAAGAGTTTAGGAAGTATTGTTACTAAACCAATAGAACTATTAACAGACTGGGGAAGAGAACCTTTAAAAGGTAGAGAACATTCCAGAAATATGGAAAAAGAAACAAACAATATAAATACCAATGCAAAAATTGAACGGGATAAATTAGAATTAGAATCTAAACTTAGAATCCAAGAACAAGAATCAGAAACTAATTTAGCTATAAGAAAAGAAACAGAAGTTCATAGAGTCATATCTGAAATTGATGAACTTCAAAAAGATAAAGATTTTCAAAGAATGAAGTTAGTATCAGAATCAATAATGAAATATCAAGAAGAATTAACAAAGTTAAATGTTAATGCAATAAATGCTATTGGTCATATGCAATTGGAGTTAAGAGAAAAAGCACAAGATTTAGTATATAGCAAAACAGTTAGATATAAAGAACTACAAGACAAAGCAATAGAAGAAGCTGGTGAAGATTTAGAAAAAATATTATTAAAATTCCCAGACAATGAAAGAATGCAAGATATTATGATAAAAGCAGTTGATAAAAGACTTTCTAATGTTATTGATACAGCACAAAACTTTTTACTAGAATTAAATGAAGATATTAAACTTTTAAATAAAAGTATAAATTCATTAGCAGAAGGTGGTCAAAAATTTATTGAGAAACATCTTGATAACTTTCATCAATTACCTAATAATTCAAATCATAAACAAATTGAAAATAAGGATGATATAATTGATGTATAAGAAAAAGTTCATTATTGTAAAAGGTTTATAATTATGTCATTAATGATAATTAACCATGTTAAAAATGAAACAATAAAGCTTAACCTAGTAATAGAAAAATTAATAAAAAACTATAAATCTGATTTTAAAAAGTATGATTTGTCATACGAAAAAGTAAAAGAAAATTTAGAAGAAAAAAAAAGAATTGCTGAAACAAATAATAATATGGATACTTTTTCAGATCTTATTGAAGAAGAAAATCAATATCTTAATCCAATAGAAGACTTAAAAACATATGCTCAATTTCAAAATGAATTAATACTTGTAAAGCATGTTGCTTTAATTGAAAATATGATAGTAAATTTATTTGAACATCTAATAAATCTTTTAAATAATCAAGACTATAAAATTAAATATTTTGGTAAAGAAAAATTTACTGATACTTTTATTGCAATAAAAAAAATTGCAGAATTAACAAATAATGAAATCGTTATTAAAAAATTAGATTTTTGGTGTTATTATGAAACAATTAGGACAATTAGACATTCAATTGCACATGGTGATCCTCTTTTTACAATGAGTTACAGAAGAGTACAAAAGTTTAATAATAGAATTAATATTATTTTTCCATATAGAGAAATAAATGAAAATATTTATACTAAGAATATGTACCCTACCTTATTACATCCAACCTATTCAAATAAATCTAAATGGTATTGTCATTTATCGAATAATATAGACTTATTAGCTAAATTAAACAATGAATGTTATAATTTTATTGAAGATATAAGAGAAGTATATTTATCATATGGCAACAAAAATAATATATGCAAACATGAACTTTACGCAAGGAGAAGATAAAATGCAAAGAAAACTAATAAGCTTTGATTGGGCAATAAAAAGAATATTAAGAAGTAAAGCAAACTTTGACATCTTGGAGGGTTTTTTAAGTGAATTACTCTTTGAAGATATAACTATCTTAGAAATACTAGAAAGTGAATCAAATCAAGAACAAAAAGATGATAAATTTAACAGACTTGATATAAAAGTAAAAAATCAAAAAGAAGAGGTAATACTAATAGAGATACAATATAGTTCAGAGTTAGATTATCTTCAACGAATATTATATGCTTCAAGTAAAGCAATAGCAGAACATATGAAAGAGGGACAAGCTTTTTCAAAAGTTTCTAAAGTAATATCAATATCTATTTTATACTTTGATTTTGGTGATGGAGATGATTATATCTATAAAGGTACAACTAACTTTATAGGATTACATAATCACACCCAATTAAAATTAAATGAAAAACAAAAAGAGTTATATAAAACTGATAAAGTAGAAAAAATATATCCAGAATATTATCTAATTAAAGTTAGGAATTTTAATGATAATTCAAAAGATACATTAGATGAATGGATAAACTTCCTAAAAAATGAAGAGATACTAGATAATCCAAAAGCTAAAGGTTTATTAAAAGCAAAAGAAGAATTAGACTACCTAAAAATGGATGAAAAAGAACAACTTCAATATAATAAATATAAAGAAGATAGACATCATGAAGCTAGTATTTACGAAAGTACTTATGTTATTGGTGGTATCGAGGGAGAGAAAAGAAAAGCCATTGAAATAGCTATCAATTTACTTGATGTTTTGGATAAAGAAACTATAGCTTTAAAAACAGGATTGAGCATACAAGAAGTGGCAAACCTAACAAATCAGAGGAACTAACAAGTAACCCATCGGCTTAAAGGTGCTTCTAATTTTAACTTATAAAAATTATTTATTTGGTAATTTAAAATGTGATAAGGGTTACTTGTAGTTCACTTTAGGCGTTAGACATACAAATTGGATTTATAAATGAATATTGAAAAATACAAAAAAGAATATACAAAAGAATTGGCACAATTATTTACCAATACTATTCACCTAATCAATAGAAAAGATTATACTCAAG
>JAYEPD010000220.1:3117-20238 GCA_034723675.1 Campylobacterota bacterium | reverse complement strand
ATAACTAATTAGAAAAATCATCTATCTCCTACTACTCAAAATCAAGCATTTAATGCAATATTATTTCAAAATGTTACAGACATTAGAAGTATACAAGAGTTGCAGAGGTCATAAATCTATAGAAACTACAATGATATATAATTCGTATAGTTTTCCTTATGACACATTAAGTCATAAGTTTACCTCTACTCTTATAGTAAAAGAATTAAACAAAAATGATATAAAATCACCACTTGACTTTTGATTTATATAAGAGTTTTATTTTAAAATTTTCTTCTATCCCATAGGATACATAATCTCATTTTGAATTTCTTTAATTTTATCCATAGTTTCACTACTTAATCTTATATCAAAAGCAGCATAAGACTCATCTAGTTGTTCTGCTGTTCTAGCTCCTATAATAGTAGATGCTACAAAATCAAAGTTCATACTATAAGCAACTGCAAGTGTAACTGGAGATATATCTAGATCATTAGCTAGGTCCATATACTTTTGTGTTGTTAATAGGGATTTTTCATTGACAAATCTTCCACTCATAGCTTTTGATCTTGCATCATTTCGATTTAAATACTCACCAAATCTAGAGTTCTCAGGATAAAACTTGCCATTGTATTTTCCACTTAAAACACCACCTGCTATTGGTGAATATGGTAAGCATGATATATCTTCACGCCGACAAACTTCTGCTAACTCATCTAAAAACCTTGGGTTATTTAGTGAAAAGTTATTTTGAATAGATTCAAATCTAGCTATTCCTAATCTTTTTGAGGTTTCATTTGCTTTTGTTAAACCATAGGCTGTATCATTTGAAGTACCAAGATATCTTACTTTTCCCTCTTGTATTAGTTCATCAAAAGCTTTAAGACTCTCTTCAATAGGGACAATAGTATCAGGCCAATGCATCTGATATAGGTCTATATAATCAGTGCCAAGCCTTTTTAGACTCCCCTCAATAGCTTTTTTTATATGAAAACTATCAATGGCTGTCATACCATCACGAATTGGAGGTACAAACCAACCATTTGCAGCCCCTGCTACTTTACTAGCTATGATAAGGTTTTCCCTTTTTCTCTTATTTGTTTTGAGCCACTTCCCTATAATCTCTTCAGTAATACCTGCATCTTTTGCGTTTGGAGGTACAGGATATAGTTCTGCTGTATCAAAAAAGTTTATACCTGCATCAATAGACTTGTCCATGATTTTAAAAGACTCTTTTTCATCGCTCCAGCTACCAAAACTCATAGTTCCTAAACAAATAGGAGTTACCCTTAGTCCTGTTTTCCCTATATACCTATATTTCATAAATTATCCGTTTACTATATCTTCAATTTTTCCTACAATACTAGGATCTTCAAGTGTTGAAGTATCTTGTGTTATCTCTTCACCTTTTACTATACTTCTTAAAATTCTTCTCATAATTTTACCTGATCTTGTTTTTGGAAGATCAGGAACAAATGCCATATCGTCACAAAGTGCAATTGCACCAATATCTGATTTAATGATACCATTTATCTCTTTCATAAGTTCTAATTCATCTGCAGTTTGATCAGCTGAATTTGATGGCACTGATTTTAATACTATATAAGCAAATATACCCTCACCTTTTATCTCATGAGGTTTTCCTACAACAGCAACAGATGCTACATTATCATGTTTTTTAATACTTGCCTCAACTTCTGCAGTTCCCATTCTGTGCCCAGAAACATTAATAACATCATCAGTTCTACCTGTAATAGTTATATAACCATCATCACTCATCATAGCACCGTCACCTGTAAAATATACAGGTTTACCATCTTTTTTACAATCTCCGAAGTATGATTTTTTGAATCTCTCACCGTCATTCCAGATAGTTCTAATCATAGATGGCCATGGTTTAGTTACACACATAAAACCTTTTTCACCTATTTCAGTTGGAGTTCCATCTGCCTCAATAATCTCAGCAACAATTCCTGGTAATGGAAATGTTGCACAAGCTGGTTTAATAGGTGTAGCAGCTGGTAATGGAGAGATAAGGTGTCCACCTGTTTCTGTTTGCCAATATGTATCAACGATTGAACAGTTTGAATTTCCTACCTCTTCATAGTACCATTTCCAAGCAGGAGGATCAATAGGTTCACCAACAGTACCTAAAATTCTAAGAGATGAAAGGTCATACTTAGATGGCTCATCTGCACCTTGCTTATGTAAAAGTCTAATTGCTGTTGGCGCTGTATAAAATTGGTTAATTCTATATTCTTCAACCATTCTCCAACATCTTCCAGCATCAGGAAAAGTAGGAACCCCTTCAAACATTACAGTTGTAGCCCCTGCAGCTAATGGTCCATATACGATATATGTATGACCTGTAATCCAACCAATATCAGCTGTACACCAGTAAGTATCATTTTCTTTTACATCAAATACCCACTCCATAGTCATTTGCGCCCATAGGATATATCCAGCAGAACTATGTTGTACACCTTTTGGTTTACCTGTACTTCCTGAAGTATAAAGTAAAAATAGTGGATCTTCAGATTCCATTGGCTCTGACTCACAAACAGATGACTCTAATTTTACAAGCTCATTGTAAGAGTAATCTCTTCCAGCAACCCACTCGATATCTTCACCATTTCTCTCAACGATACAAACATTCTTAACACACTCACAACCAGACTCTAAAGCTGTATCAACCACAGGCTTAAGCATATATGGCTTCCCTTTTCTGTATGCTCCATCTGCAGTTACAACAAGCTTAGCTTGGGCATCAATAATTCTATCTCTTAAAGCTTCAGCAGAAAATCCACCAAATACGATTGAGTGAATTGCACCAATCTTAGCACACGCTAACATTGTTACAGCAGCTTCAGGGATCATTGGCATATAAACAACAACTCTATCACCTTTTTTAACACCAAACTTATTTTTGAACATATTTGCAGTTTTATTAACTTCGTATGCTAACTCTCTGTAAGTGATAATTTGCTGATCACCGTTGTCACCTTCGAAAATAATAGCCGCTTTATTTTTCTTTGTATCAAGGTGTCTATCAACACATTGGTGTGCAACATTCATCTCTCCACCACTGAACCACTTATAAAATGGTGCATTAGACTCATCTAAAATCTTATCGTATGGTTTAAACCAATCTATTTTTTCATCAGCAAATTTAGCCCATGTACCTTCATAATCAGCATCAAACTCTTCAACTAACTCTTTGTATTCACACATGTTTTTTATCAAAGGTTCGTTAAACATCTCTTTTTTTGGATTAAAAATCTCACTCATTCTTACACCTCTTGTATTTATTTATTAAATTTTATTATATTTTGATTAAATAGCATTTAAATAGCATTAGTAATTTTAAATATAATTTTATTTTAACTCTTTCACCATACTACACAATAAATCATAATTCTTATATAAAGTTTGTATTAGATAGAATATATTATGAGAGATATGGAAATTTTTGAAGCATTTTTTACTTTTGATGTACTTATTACACCTTATATTATAGGTATAGTGTATACTATTGGTGCTATTATTGTACCTTTTATGGTAATATTTTATTTTAAAAAATTAAAATTAACTATAAATAGTACTAAGTACAGAACATACATTTTATTAGTTTTTATAGTCTTAGAGGTTTTTTGGAGAATATTTTGTGAGTTTTTTATGGTTTACTTTAAAATATTTTTAACATTAAATTCTTAGTGATGCCCTCAAAACAATTTACTTCGTAATTGCTTCTCAACCATCTTATAATCACTCATATAAAAACTAACCAAATCCCAAAATTTTTTTGAGTGATTTTTCTCCTTTATATGGCAAAGTTCATGTAAAACAACATACTCTATACACTTTTTGTCAAATTGAAGAAGTTTATAGTTTATAGATATATTATTGATACTACTACAACTTCCCCATCTGCTTTTTGCATAACGATAACCTATTTTATTTGGAAAGAGTTGTGTTTTATATGTCCATTTATCAAAAAGTGGATCTATTATTTTTATCGCATTAAATTTATAAAATTTCTTCAAACCCTCTATATACTCTTCATAAGATTGTTCTATATTGTTATAATATACATCAAATCTTCCATTTTTAAATTCAAATTTTATATTTTTTATTTTATCATCTTGTATTAAATTTATAGGGTAATTGTCTCCTAGAAACGGTACAGTCCCACCACTAACGAAATCAAACCTATTTTTTACAGGTACTCTTTGTATAGCTTTTAGTATCCAATCTTTATGCTCATAGACAATCTCTTTTAACATATGTGATTTAAACTTCAAAGGTGTTTTTACTATAATCTCATCTTGGTTTTCAAGAGTTAAACTTATCCTTTTTATCTTCTTATTGGTTCTATGGATAAGTGAAAAGGTGTTGTTATCTAA
Source organism: Campylobacterota bacterium (assembly GCA_034723675.1). Lineage (GTDB taxonomy): Bacteria > Campylobacterota > Campylobacteria > Campylobacterales > Arcobacteraceae > JAIOSF01. The sequence goes on along the minus strand of JAYEPD010000220.1, from coordinate 15,856 downwards.
AATAATCTGCACTAGCATTCTTTAGTTTTTGATATATCTTATCCATTTCGGTACTATATATCCTAGTATCACCAATAGTGGTTATAAAGTTTGTATCACCAGCCCATCTAGGAACAAGATGAAGATGTATATGCTCAGCTATTCCAGCTCCCCCTGCTTTGCCTAAATTCATACCTATATTTACACCTTGTGCATTTAATACCTCTTTTAAAAGCTTTACACTTTTTTGAGCATACTGTGACATTTTTGCAAATATCTTTGAATCTAAATCTTCAAGGTTTGCAGTATGTAAATTTGGTATTATCATAAAATGCCCAGGGCTATAAGGATACTTATTCATAACTATAAAAAACTCATCATCTCTATATAATACACCTAAATTTTCATCATCATCTAAAGTTTTTACAATATGGCAAAAAACACAACCATCTATTTTATTACTATTTTCTGTGATATATTGTGTTCTCCATGGTGCATATAATCTTTCCATACTTTACCTTTATTATTTATTTTATTTTATTACTTTTTGGCTTAATCTTATAGGTGTTTCATCTTTTGTACTAATTGAAATGTGATAAATAGTTGTATTTATCTCATTATAAATATTTAAATTAAATCTTTCATCGTCCAACATAAAACTATCTATATCTATATTATTATTGTTTTTAACAAACTCTTTTACAAAATTCATATGTATATTTGCTTGAATATGAAGATATTTTAATTTGTTCAAATTTGAACTAAAAACATCATTTTCAAGTATACTTAAACTAAAAAATGAAAACAATACAACTAAAAAAATTGTTGAGATAAGAGCAAATGATTTTTTCAACGATTTATTTTCCACTCTTGGCATATCTTATCTTCATATAAGCATATATCAAAAGTACCTATATCACTATTAGTAGTTATATTAAAAGTTGATATATGGTTTAGTAGCAGATTATTATCATAATATAAGTTTTCATTTTCATATCTTAGTTTTGTAAAATCATTGTTTTTTATCAAAAAAAGTCTTGTTGTTTCTAACAATATATTGTTATGTGTAATAAATGCTTTATCATTATTCTTTTTATACAAAGAAAATATATATTTTGTACTATATAGTGCAATTATAGAAAAAATTGCAATACTTAAAATCAATTCAAATAAAACAATTGATTTTTTCAACAATTAATCCTTTGTATATCTTATACTATAATTTACAATATATCATGTAAACTGTTTGCTTTATCCATCCATAAACTTATAGCTTCATAATCTTCATCTTCAAGCATTTTTTTCATAGTTTGCATATGTTTTTCATAAATATCTAAAGAGTCTATAAGATTTTCTCTATTTTGTCTAAATATATCAGTCCACATATGAGAACTAGACTTTGCAATTCTACTCATATCTTTAAATCCACCAGCAGCTAAAGTGATGATATTTTGTGGGTCTTCATGAGACATAACCGTATTTGCCAATCCAAAAGATATAGCATGAGGAAGATGTGAAATATAACAAGCATGAATATCATGAGTAGATGAGTCCATATGTACAATTCTCATTGCTATCTCATTAAATATATGCAAAGCTCTTTTTTTATGCAATTCTCCACAACTATTAAGGTCACATAAAACTATAGTTTTTCCTTCATAAAGCCCATCTATAGCTGCATTTGGTCCAAATTTTTCAGTTCCTGTCATAGGATGTGCTGGTATAAAGTTTGACTTTAAACTATTTGGAATATTATCAACAATTAGTTTTTTTGTACTACCAAAATCTATAATTGTAGTTTTACTACTATCTACACCATTTAAAGTTGGAATAAATTTTATTATAGCATCAACAGGTATACATAAAACTATAAATTCACAAAGTAATAGTTCTTCAATATCTACTATTTTTTCCACTAAGTTTAAATCTAATGCTTGTTTTTGATGCTTTTTGTTATGGTCATAGCCTACTACACTTGAAGATAAATTGTATTTTTTTACTACTTTTGCAAATGAACCACCCATAAGTCCAAGACCTACTATTCCAAATTTTAGTTTTTTAAACTCTTCCATATTATCCCTTATCTATTGTACTCTTTTAAAACTCTTTGCGTTTCCCTAGCCATACTTTTTCTTTTTAAATCTTCTCTTTTATCATAATCTTTTTTACCTTTTGCGATACCTATGTTTACTTTTAACATATTTTTATCATTAAAATAGATTTTAGTAGCAACTATCGTATAACCATCTTTTGTCACTTTTTCAAAAAGTTTATTGATCTGTTTTCTATGCATAAGTAGCTTTCTATCACGATTTTCTTCAGGTCTATAAGATACATGAGCAGTATCAAGATGAGAGATGTTCATATTTAAAATAAATACCTCATTTTTTATTATTCTTACAAATGACTCTTTAAAGTTCATTCTCCCTGCTCTTATTGCTTTAACTTCACTACCATGAAGTACAATACCAACCTCAAATATATCTTCAATATGATAATCATGAAAAGCTTTTTTATTTAAGAACTCTTTAACGCTAACTTTTTTTTTATCTTTTTTTGCCAATCATTCTCCTCTTTATTATTTGTTATTATACTATTATTTTATATAAAAAAAGCTACTACCACTTCCACTAAAAAAACTATGTTTTGGTAGATTAAAATTTTCAGGCATTAAATCTTCATAAATACTTAATGCAGGTTCATATAAATCATTTGCCTCTTTTGAGTTAATATTTTGAAACAGTTCTTTACTTTTAGTAGAAAGTAGTTTTTTAGAATCATCTTCACTTATCTCTTTGTAAAAATTTTTTCTAAACTCTGTGAAAATAGCTTTTGTATTACACTCAATTTTTGGTGTAAAAGTTTGTATATCCAAAACATCTTCATCAAACTTTTCGACTTTTTCACCTATACCTGTAACATTTGCACTATCATATTCATATATGAAAAATGGAACATCAGCTCCAATTTTTACACCAATATTTGCCAACTCATCTTTACTTAGATTTAAATTTACCATCTCATTTAACATTATCATAAACACAGCAGCATTACTACTTCCTCCACCTAAACCTGCAAATTCAGGTATTCGTTTCTGTACAACTACTTTATAGTTCATAAATATTTCTCTTAAATTCTCATACATACTGTATAATTCTTCATATGCTTTAAAAATAGTATTTTTCTTTGTTTCACATCCAAAATCACCCTCTAAAGTAAACTCATTAAAATTTCCTTTTTCAAAACTAATTGTGTCATAAAGGTTTTGAACTTTGACAAATCGTGAAATTATCTCATGATAATCTCCCCTTTTACCAGATATTTTTAAAAAAACATTTACTTTTGCATAAGATTTTTTACTAATCATTTCACTCATAAAAGTACCTTATTTAATATATATTTTACCTCTAAATTTTTTATCTCTATAACTGCAAAAAAGGTATCAAAGAGTATTAAATATTCCCCATCTTCTTTTGTTTCAAAATATTCAATTTGCAATCTTTTACCTAAGTCAAACCACTCTTTTGTACCTGTATAATTATTTGTTTTCAAATCTAAATATTCCAAAGGATTTAAAGCTTTTTCATTATCGTAAAAAAACTTCCCTTCGTGAACTCTTTGAAGATATGAAAGTGTACCATCTTTACCTAATCTTTCTAAAAGTATTTGTGCTATACTTCTTATATAAGACCCTTCACTTACAGTTATATCAAATGTTACAAAAGGGTGATTGTAGTTTATAAAATTTATATCATAAACTTGTGAGGTTATTTTTTTGAGTTCAAAATCAACACCCTCTCTTGCTAAATCATAAGCTCTTTTACCATCAATCTTTTTTGCACTATACTTAGGTGGTAGATAATCTAAAGTTCCTTTTAGGCTTTGTAGCTTCTCTTTTATCTCTTTTATCTCTAAAAGTTTTGTATCTTTTATATCATAAACATTTTCTATATCAAGACTATCACTTGAAGCCCCTAGCCATACAGTGGTTTTGTATGATTTTGGTGTTTTTTTAAGAAATCTAAATAGTTTTGAATATTGACCAAAGGCAACTACTAAACAACCACAAGCAAAAGGATCAAGAGTACCACTAAATCCAGCTTTTTTATTTTTGTATTTTCTTTTTATTCTATTTAGATAAAAGTTACTACTTATAAATACAGGCTTTTTTACTACAAATAATCTATTCAATACTATCCTTGTATTTATAGGGAATTTAGTACAATACTCTACATAAGTTTTACTTAGAGGATTGCACTATATAATTCTCTATATTAATTTTGGAATTATATCTTAAATACTATTTAGGTACAATATGTTTTTAAATAAACATAAGATATACAGATGAAAACAATACAAACAGCCACTTTTATAGATTATTCAAATCTGATTTTATTATCTGCTATTTGGGGAAGTGCTTTTGTTGCTATAGAGTACTCTTTATCTGATTTTCCACCTTTTATCATAGCTTTTATGCGTATATTTCTAGCATCTCTTTTTATACTTTTTTTCGTATTTTTAAATAAACTATCTTTTCCAAAAGATATAAAAACATGGTTTATGCTTATCTTAATAGGTATTTTAAACAATGCAATCCCTTTTTATCTTATATCATGGGGACAACAATATATTAGTGCAAGTACTGCTTCAGTTATGTTGGCTATGGGTCCTTTTATTGCTCTTTTATTATCACATTTTATCACCAATGATGAGAAAATAACATTTTTTAAATTAGTGGGTGTAGTGCTTGGTTTTATAGGTGTATTTATACTTTTAGGAGATGACTTTTTAAGTGGAAATGAAGATAGTTTATATGGTAAGATCGCCCTACTTTTTGCAGTATCTGGATATATATTATCAGGGTTTCTGATAAGAAAAATATCTCATGTACATGTACTGGTATGTTCAAGTTCTATGTTTATAACAGCATCTTTTATGATGTTGCCTTTTTTATTTTTTGTATCATTTGATACTTTTGAGATATTTAGTTTACCATTTTTAGCTATTGTATATCTAGCTATTATACCAACAGCAGCTGCTTCATTACTAAGGATAAAATTAGTACAAAAAGTAGGTGTTCAGTTTATGTCACAAGTTGCTTATTTGATACCTCTATTTGCTATATTTTGGTCATGGGTATTTTTTGATGATATGCCAAATAAAGTTGTATTTATAGCATTGGTATTTATATTTACAGGTTTATTTATAAGAAAATTAAAATAACTACTTAAAGGGAAAAAATGAACAAATTTTATGCAATCTTAACAGCACTTGCTATTGTTGTTATAGCTTCCATGCTATTTCAAATATTGAAGTATTATTTTAATACTTTAGAACCTACTGGATTTATGTTTTTTATACTTGAAACTATAAAAATAGTACCTCTTATTTTAGGAGTGTTACTTATAAAATATTCTTGGAAAAAGATAAATAATAATTTGAATCAATGAAAAGATTAGATAAATTGTGTTAAAAGAATCTTTTAGTTGTAAAATAGTATAATTTAAAATTATACAAACAAGGGTTTTTAATTGGCAAATACAAATTATTTTATAAAAAAATATATAAGTGATAAGTTCAATAAAATTGTACTTATCGCTGTAGTAATGACAATCATAACTATTCTATATATATCAAAGGTTTTAGCAGATAATGAGATAAAAAATATAGAAAATAGACAATATAACTCTTTGGTAAAAAGTATACATAAAGAGATAGATATTTTAATAGATAACAAAAAAGAGACTACATCTTTCATCGCAATGGCTTTATCTAATGATATTAATCTAAAAGAAGCTTTAAATAATAAAAATAATAAAAGTATAAAGTTGCAAGAATTTTCAGATAAATTAAATCGATCAACAAACTTTAGAAATGTGTGGTTTCAAATAATAGACAAAGATGGATATAGTTTTTATAGAAGCTGGACAAATAGATGTGGTGATTGTATGTTAGAAGTAAGAAGTGAGATAGAAAAGCTTATCAAAAATCCAAAAAAATTGTCAACTATTAGTGTAGGTAAATTTGATATGACATTTAAATCTATGGTACCAATATATGATAAGAATACTTTTATAGGTATATTTGAGATTATTACACATTTTGATTCTATAGCATCACAAATAAAAAAAGAGAATTTGGATGTTATATTTTTAGCTGATAAATCTTATAAAAAACAGATAATTAAACCATATAGTAAACTTTTTATTGAGGATTATTATGTTGCATTAAAAAATCCAAACGAAAGGGTTTTAAATCTTTTAAAAACAAATGGTATCGAAAATTATATTCATAAAGATAATTATTTTTTAGATAAAAAAGAGGGGTTATTTATAACAACATACTATATATCTGATATAGATGGTAAAGATATGGGTTATGCTATTGTTTTTAAACCAATTAAATCTATAAAGATGGATACTGTAAATTATATTACACAAAATATAATCTCTATTATGATTATATTTATCTTAATCATTGCTATTTTAGGATACTACTTAATAAATAAAAATCATAAAATCAATCTTGTAAAACAACATAAATTACATGAAAAAGAGATAGAAAAAAGTATTAAATTTTTTACTATTGGACAAATGGCAGCAGGTATAACTCATGAGATAAATACACCCCTTACATATATAAAAGGTACTATAGAGATGTCAAAATACGATATCTATGACCTTGAACAATCAGCTATAAAACAAAGACTTCTAGATGACAACAAACAAGTGATGGATGGGATAAATAGAATGTCTATTATAATAGAATCTATGAAAGAGATGTCTCAAGTAGCACCAACTATTAAAGAGGAGTCAAATATTTATGCAACACTTATTACTGTACTTAGAATGACATACAATAGATCAAAACAGATAACAAAGATATATATAAATGATGAGTTATTTGTACTTGAAACATCTTCTTCAAATAAATATACTTTTAATACCATGATAAATAAACAAAAAATAGAACAAGTTTGGACAATCATAATCAATAATGCCTTAGATGAGCTAATGAAAATAGATAACTATGAAAAAAGAAAAATAGATATAAGTATAAAAGATATTGATGGTAATATACTTATAAGTTTCCAAGATAATGCAGGTGGAATAGATGAAAATCTAAAAAATAATATTTTTGAACCATTTGTTAGCAATAAGACTTCATCAGGTATTGGTATAGGACTAAATGTTGCAAAAAAAATATTGGATGAACATAAAGCAACAATTGATGTAGAAAATAAAAATGATGGTGCGTGTTTTTCTATAAGATTGAACTAATAAAAAATAAAAACAAAATTTCTTAACGAAATTATAAACATCTTTTAGCTACACTCCATCCTTATTATTACAGAAGGAAAAGCATTGTATAAAAAAATTATACTACTATTTATTTTTATTACAAATATTTTAGCAAATGAAAAATTTGAAGAGATAAAGTTTGAAGGTTTGACACAAATATCGCAAGAGATTGCTCTTGAAACTATGAAATTTAAGAATCAAGAAGATTATACTATAAAAAAACTAGATGATTCTATAAAAGAGTTTTATAAATTTAGGTATTTTAAAAATATATGGGTAACATTAGAAGATAAAATATTAACATTACATTTTAATGAGAAACCATTTATCGCAAAACTTGAGATGTCTGGGTATAAAACACGAGATGAAGAGCTAGATACATTATATATGAGTATGTCTTTAAAAAAAGGTACTATGTATACAAAACAAAAAATACAAAATGCAAAAAAAGCCCTACTTTTAGCACTTGAAAGAGATGGATATATAAATTCAGTTGTTGAAGTTGATATAGAAAATATAAATGAGACAAGTGTAGCAGTTAAATTTGATGTAAATAAAGGTGACTCTATAACTATCACAAAAGTTATATACAAAGGTGCAAAAGCTTTAGAAGATAGTGATTTTGAGGAAGTTATAGCCAACAAAGAGGAAGATTGTTGTTTTACTTGGTTTTTTGGTCAAAATGATGGTGAGATGAGTTTTGAACAACTTCAATATGATAGTCATAGAATAAGAGACTTATATCTTCAAAATGGTTATCTTGATGCTAAAGTAAGTGCAGCATTTTCTAAAGTAGACTTTAATACAAACACAGCAACTTTAGAGTATACAATAACAGAAGGAAATCAGTATCACTTAGAAAATACAATAATATACTTAGATGATACTATTTACAATCCAGATAAAATATACACTGAATTAAAACTGGAAAAACACGATGTATTTAATATATCAAAATTAAGAAAAGATCAAGAGTATATAAAAACATTGGTTTCAAATAAAGGTTATGCATATACAAAAGTAAACTATGATATAACGCCAAATAAAGAGGATAAAACAGTTGATATAATTTACAATGTAACACCAGGAGAAAAAGTATATATAAATGATGTTATAATTTCAGGAAATAGTAGAACACTAGATAGAGTTATAAGAAGAAATATCTATCTTGCACCTAAAGATTTATATAACCTAACCGATTTTAAAGACTCAAAAAGTGCTTTAAGTAGAACAGGCTTCTTTCAAGGTGTAAATATTAAACAAAAAAGAGTTAGTGCAAACAAGATGGACTTACTTATATCAGTCCAAGAAGCACCAACAGGTAACTTGATAATTGGTGGTGGTTATGGTAGCTATGATGGTTGGATGATCAATGCAAGTGTTAATGATAAAAATATTTTAGGTAGTGGATTAAATCTTGGTTTTTCATATGAGCAATCTTCTAAAAAAACCAACTATACTCTATCTTTATCAAATCCTGCTATTTATGATAGTAAATACAATGGTAGTATGAATATCCATAGAAATAAATCTATTGTAACGGATTACGATTCAATATTAGGAGATAAAGAGACTTTAGAAGAGGGATTTGGTTTTGGTATAGGAAGATCACTAACTAGACATATAAGAGTTGGTTCAAATTATACATACAATGATGTTTCTGTAACTTATGATATTGATAGTACTGCTGATAATGATTATGTTACAAGCTCAATGACACCTTATATAAACTTTAATAATACAGATGACTATTTTATTCCACGAAAAGGTATCACAACAGGTACAAGCTATAAATACGCAGGTTTAGGTGGAGATGCAAAGTATACTCAAAGTTCAACATACTTTAAATACTTTTACTCTTTGGAAGATTTGACTGATTATGATGTTATATTAAGGTATAAAAATAGTGTAAGAATACTACAAGACAATGGAAATATACCTGATAGTACAACATTTTATCTAGGAGGTCCTACAAGTGTTAGAGGATACTCTTCATATGCTATACAACCTACAGATAGTGACCACCCACTTACGAGATACTTCACAAACACAGTTGAGTTAAGCTTTCCTCTAATACCAAGTGCAAGGATGAGATGGGCACTGTTTTATGATTATGGTATGGTTGGTGAAGAAAAATTTAATGAGATAAAAAAATCTGGTCGTGGTGTAGTTGTGGCTTGGTACTCTCCTGTAGGTCCGTTACAATTTATATTTGCACGAGCTATCAATCCAGAAGATGGTGATAGAACATCAAACTTTGAGTTTAGTTTAGGTACAAAATTTTAAATAATATAAAGGTATAAATATGTCTAAAAGATTAACAAACAAAGAGGCTTTAGATCTAATACAAAATGCCTCTTTAATAGAATTGGGTAAAATGGCAAGCAAAAGAAAACTTGAACTCCATCCAAAAAAAATAACAACTTTTGTAGTAGATAGAAACATAAACTATACAAATATTTGTTGGGTAGATTGTAAGTTTTGTGCTTTTTATAGACATGCTAAAGATGACGATGCTTATGTATTAACTTATGATGAGATTGATAAAAAGATAGATGAATTACTAGAGATTGGTGGAACACAGATACTTTTCCAAGGTGGAGTTCATCCAAAACTAAAAATTGATTTTTATGAAGATTTAGTTGAGCATATATCAAAGAAGTATCCTATGATAAATATTCATGGGTTTTCTTCAATAGAGATAGATTATATTGCAAAAATTTCAAAGATAAGTTATCATGAAGTTTTAAAAAGATTAAAAGCAAAAGGTTTAGCATCTATTCCAGGAGCAGGTGCTGAGATACTTAACGATGAAGTAAGAGATATAATAGCACCTAAAAAACTTGATACTAAAGATTGGCTTGAAGTGCATAGACAAGCACATCTTTTAGATATCAAATCAACTGCAACTATGATGTTTGGGACTGTTGAAACAGATGAGCAGATTATTGGACATTGGGATAAGATAAGAGAACTTCAAGATGAAACTGGTGGTTTTAGAGCTTATATAATGTGGAGTTTCCAATCAGCACATACAAAATTAGCCAAAGAGATACCAAATATATCACCTCAAAGTTCAAATAGATATTTAAGATTACTTGCAGTAGCAAGATTGTATCTTGATAATTTTCAAAATATTCAAAGTTCTTGGGTAACTCAAGGTAGTTACATAGGACAAATGGCTTTAAAATTTGGAGCAAATGATCTAGGTAGTACTATGATGGAAGAAAATGTAGTTTCAGCTGCAGGTGCTACAAATAGTATGAACCAAAAAGAGATGATTGAACTTATAAGAGATATAGGGGAAAATCCAGCAAAAAGAGATACAGCATACAATACATTAGAGAGGTTTTAAGATGAAGTATTTAGTTCAATCCTAAAATTTAGTTTTACTTAAGATTAAAGGACACGACGAAGTCTTGCTTTACTACAATAGCTTTACTAACAAAGTGGTTTTTACCTATTTTAAGATTAAAATTTATTAATATATGGCTCTTAATCTTTTAATCACGCGTAATTTCTTTGTTAATCTTAAGTAAAACTAAATTTTAGGATTGAACCATGAAACATTTTAAAAATTTGATTTGTAAAAATATTTTTATTTATCTATCACTTATTATATTAACACAAGGGGCATTGATGTCAGCAACACTAGAGAACTTAGAATACAAAAAAAATAACATCCCTGTTATTTTTGAAAAACATAAAACTTTGCCAATATTTAATATGCAACTAATTTTTAAAAATAGTGGTTATATAAATGATCTAAAATATCCAGGTATTACAAACCTAACAGCAAAGATGTTAAATGAAGGGACAAAAATAGATGGTGCTATAGAGTATGCTAGAAAACTTGAAAATGATGCTATATCTATATATACAGCAACTGGACTTGAAACATTTGTTATAGAGGTGAGTTGTTTAAAACAAGAGATACCAACTGCCTTGAGATATCTTAAAGAGTTATTAGATGATCCAAATATATCTAAAAACACTCTTGAAAAAGTAAAAAAATTACAAATAAGTAAACTAAAACAAAAAGAGAATGACTTTGACTATGTTGCTTCTTCTAATCTAAAAAAACTTACATACAAAGGTAGTGCTTTAGCAAATACAAGTAGTGGTGATATAAAAAGTTTGAAAACTATAGATTTAAATGATATAAAATCAAATCTAAATAATATTTTAAATATAGACAATCTTATTATTGTAGTTGGTGGTGATATAAAAATAGAAGATATAAAAACTAGCATAAAACCTATTTTAACTACTTTAAAAAAGAATGGTACCAAAACACTAAATAGAATAAAACCAATTCAAAATCAAGATGAATTAGTAGTTAAAAAAGAGACACAACAAGCTTATATATATTTTACAAGCCCTTTTGATATACAATATAACTCAAAACAAAACCATATAGCAAAAGTTGCTTCGTTTATCTTAGGTGGTGGAGGATTTGGAAGTCGTATGATGGAAGAGATAAGAGTAAAACATGGTTTAGCTTATAGTACATATGGTCATATATCAAATAAAAAATCATATTCTCACTTTACAGGATACCTTCAAACAAAACTTGAAAATCGTAAAAAAGCTCAAGATATGGTTAATCAAATAGTAAAAGAGTTTGTTAAAAATGGTGTAACACAACAAGAGCTAGAAGCTGCTAAAAACTTTTTAAGTGGAAGTGAGCCATTAAGAACAGAAACTTTTTCTCAAAGACTCAATCGTGCTTTTATGTTATACTATAAAGGTTTACCATTTGATTACCCTAAAAAAGAGTTGCAAATGATAGAGAATTTAACACTTGAAGAGTTAAATAATTTTATAAAATCACACAAAGAGATAGAAAGGTTATCTTTTTCAATAGTAACTAAGTAAGATATAGTTAAAATTTATAATGTATAAAAATAAAAGGGGTTAAATATGTTAAAAAAGACAATAGCTGTTTCACTTGTAGCTGCTACACTTCTATTTACAGGTTGTGATGAAGATACAGATGAAGCAAATCAATATGATGCTGAATATCAAATAGATAAGAAAAATTATTCAGCAGCATTAGCACTACTAAATGATGGATGTGCAGGATATGGTGAAGTTGAGTGTAATATGTTAAAAGGTTCAGCATACATGGGTATGGCTGGATATGACTTCATCTCAATAGGTAAAGATTTAGTTACAATTGATGGAAATGACGATAAATATCCTACAGATGATGATAAAACTAGAGCTCTAAATGAAGTTGTATTTGATACACTTTTTGATGATAATATGAAAACAGGTATAGAGTACTATAAGATGGCATTTACAGGTGATAATAACGCAACACATTGTAATGGTGATGATTATGATAGTTTATCAACTATAGAAAAAGATATTTGTCTTGCAATAAATCCTATATTACTACAAGAGATAGTTGGTGATGAAGATACAAAAACAGAAGCTACTGTTGACCTTGAAAC
>JAYEPD010000220.1:0-3017 GCA_034723675.1 Campylobacterota bacterium | reverse complement strand
ATGGTGATGATTATGATAGTTTATCAACTATAGAAAAAGATATTTGTCTTGCAATAAATCCTATATTACTACAAGAGATAGTTGGTGATGAAGATACAAAAACAGAAGCTACTGTTGACCTTGAAACTGTTTTGGAGTTTAAAGATGTTATGGAAGCTGCAATTCCTGGACTTACAACTTCAGATATGGTTCAAATAATCTCAGGTGGTACAAGTGAATTAGATGAAAAAGATTTAAATAACAATGAGATAACAGATGAACTTGATGTTACAAATTGTGTAGTTAATGCTATAAATAGTAGTGATACTATAGCTCAATCTTGTAGTGATTTTAATGTTATAGACGAATCAAATGTAACAATCGATGGCAATGATTATACTAGAGTTATATTAAGCATCACAGGTATAGTAGATGGAAACAGTACAACAAATCAGTTTTATAGACTTATTCAAACAGGTGCTGTTAATACAACTATAACTACTACAGAAAACAATGTAACTGCTGATGGAAATATAACTAACTGTAATTACTATATTGACTTATCAACATGTTATCCAGAACCTAAAACAAATGATGATGGAGATGTAACAACATTTAGTGATACTGTTGTTGATATATTAAACAACGATACACTTTTAAGCTCTATGGCTGTTTTATCTGATGAGGGAGATGCGACTCAAACAGAAGAAGAAAAAATAGATGACTTTAAAGAAGATATTTGTGATGGTAGTTCAGGAACTTCAACAACATGTGATACAGTTGATGGTGAATTAGTTATAACACAAGATGCAATACTAGACTATATGTCTGAAACTAAGTAAGGGATATATTATGAAAAATAAAACAAAAATATTATTAGCAACTTCAGTTTTAGGGACATCTTTAATGGCTCAAAACTACAGTCAACCAACACTTTATAAAGATGCTGGTGCTATGGGTATGGGTGGAACAAATGTTGCTCTTGGTGGAAGTTCAAGTGCGATATTTTATAATCCAGCAGGACTCTCAAAGATACCAAAAGAGTATGGTGTAGAGTTACAACTTATAAATTCAAATATATCAATAAATGAAAATATATTAGATTTTGTTGATGATATGGATGAAGCTTCGAGTAATCCTCCAAATGTAACAGGAGATAGTGATACTGATGAGAGTTTAGCCGTACTTGATGTAGTTGATAGTTATGTTGGAGAAAATGTACACTTTGATGCATCTAACTTTACAAGTTATGGGCAAAAGTTTGATAAGTTAGGTATAAGTATTGGTGCTGTTATGGGTGCGGATGTGAACTTTCAGACACATAGACCACTTGATAGAGTACTTGAAACTCAAGGTTTAGCATACGGTGGAGCAGCACTTGGTTTATCTTGGGACTTTGATGAGCCATATAGTGTAGGTGTTGGTTTTAAACAACTTCAAACGCTATCTTGGGATCATCAGTTTTCTTTAGCAGAACTACTTGATAACAATGATGATTTAGGAACTTATATAGAGGATGAAGTAGCACAAGAGAGTAGTTCTACAACCTTTGATCTTGGTGGACTATATGAAGTAGATTCACATATAAATCTTGGTGCTAGTTTATTAAATATAGGTGGTATTGGTGAAGAAAATGGTGTTTATATACCTATGACTTTAAACCTTGGTGCTTCTTATTCAAATAGAACAGATGGTGAATGGTTGTTTAACCAATATAGACTTTCAGTTGATTATATAGATGTAGCAAATGCTTATGATACAGATACAGACCCTATGAAAAGATTAAGAGCTGGTGCTGAGATAAATATATTCGACGGTTGGTTGTCAACTTTAGCTCTTAGAGCTGGTGTATATCAAGCAAGTCCTACTTATGGATTTGATTTTAGATTTTCAGTGTTAAAAATTGCATATAGTCAATATACAGAAGAGTTAGGTGCATATGCTGGGCAATCTAGTGATACTAGACATATAGTAAACTTAACAATTGGTTTCTAGCGAACTGTAGAGAATAAAAGGATAAATATGAAAAAAATAACACTTTCTATGATAACAGCTTCAACACTACTTGTAACTTCAAGTAGTGCTTTTATGGGTATAACAGCAGAAGTTGGTGCTGGTATCTATCAACCTTCTTTATCTGGAACTATTGCTTATGATGGTAGCAATATTGACTTTGGAGATCTTGGAACTAAAGAGGAAACAACTACATCAAATAACTATTTATATGCAGAATTTAGACACTTTGTACCAATAATACCAAATGCTAGAGTTGAAAAACTAACATATAGTATCCCTGGTAGTGCAACTTTATCTACACCTATTGATTTTGCTGGTCAAACTTATACTGCAAATACAAATATAAAATCAGATATTGAGCTAGAACAAACTGATATGATTTTATATTGGGGTGTTCCTTTAGTTGGTACTTTAACAGCTGGTATATTAGATCTAAACTTTGGACTTGATGCTAAAAATATATCAGGTACTATAAATTTATCAAATGGAACGAATAATGAGTCTTCAACATTTGATGAGACTTTACCTCTTTTATATCTAAATGCAAGAGTTGATGTACCTTTTACCCCTGTAGAGTTAAGTGCTACAACAAAAACTATCTCATATGATGGTTCTAGTATATCAGATAACGAAGCTAAGTTAAGTATCACTTTGCCTTTACCTATACCGCTTATTGATTTTAAGTTTGATTTAGGATATAAAAGTCAAAATATAAATATAGATGATAATCTTGTAGATAATCTAAATGCTGATATTACAACTGATGGTATTTTTTACGGAATTAGTGCTAAGTTTTAAAAAATTAGCTTCAAGAGATAGAAGTTACAATCTTTTATCTCTTTTCTTCACACCTTATTAAACATACTATTACCAACTTTTTGATAAAATAGATATAAAATAATAAATTTTAAGGATTATATTTGCTAAGATTTGCACAAAGTCCAACAAGTGACATGGATATAAGTAACTTAAGAGTTGCTTTACTAAATCATATCATATCAAAACAACAAAATATCGAACTT
>JAYEPD010000219.1:2151-4766 GCA_034723675.1 Campylobacterota bacterium | reverse complement strand
CATCCAAAACATGAAATTATGAAGTATAAAGAGTGGTTTTTGGATAATATTCAAAAAGACTGGGTAGTCCTTGATGTAGGCTGTAATACTGGGATGATGCCTGAGGTTATGAGTAGTAAGGCTTCATTTGTTTATGGTATAGAGATAAATTGTAAAAATATAGAGGAAGCAAAAAGAGAAAGGCAAAGAGATAATATTGAATTTATCTGTGCTGATGCTACTACTTACGATTATACTCCATTAAAACCAATAGACTGTGTAACATTATCAAATGTTTTGGAGCATATAGAATATAGAGTTGATTTTTTAAAGAAACTTATAAGTCAAATAAAATGGAAAAATAAAAAAAGACTACTCATAAGAGTGCCTATGATAGATAGAGAGTGGATAGCTGTATATAAAAAAGAATTAGGGCTAGAGTATAGACTTGATAATACTCACTATACTGAATATACTTATGAACAATTAAGAGATGAATTAAGCCAAGCAAGTATAAAAATAAATAGTTATAATATAAAATTTGGTGAGATATATGCAGTATGTGAGGCTGATTAGAATATGAAATTAGCTTTGTTTTTTAGTAGAGGGGTATCATTAAAGCTTTGGCTTGATAAAGGTTTGTTTGATAGAGAAAAGCTTTTGTATGAGAACTATTTAGAAGAAAATATTTTTGAGAAGATATATTGGTTTACTTATGGAATTGAGGACTATGAGCTCTCACTGAAGCTTAAAGAGGAAGGGAAACTCAATAAAAATATAGAAGTGGTACAGATGCCTAAGATTTTTAATATTGCAAAAATAGATTCGTATATGTACTCTTTATTATTGCCATTTTTACAAAAAAAATATCTTATGTCTTGTGATATATATAAAACAAATCAAACAGACGGAAGTTGGAGTGCTGTTATTGCAAAAAAACTTTATGGTAAAAAATTACTTTACAGAACTGGATATACAATATCTCAGTTAGAAAATAAATTAAAAAGATTTAATATATTGGTACGAAAAAGCATTGAATTTTTTGAGTGCTTTGCCTATAAAAATTGTGATAAAGCCGTAGTAGCCAGTCATCATAATTTTGAATATGTAGTAAAAAAATACAATTTAGATGAAATCAATGTAGAGATTTTATATAACTTTATAGATAGAGACAAGTTTTATGATTTTGGAATTAAAAGAGAAGAGAAAATAGTCTTTATTGGTAGATTATCAAGTGAAAAAAATATTTTAAATCTTATAAAAGCTCTGAGTAAAACTGATTTGCAATTAGATATATATGGTTCAGGATATTTAGAGAATGAACTAAAAGAGTATGTATCAAAAAATAGTTTAAGAGTGAACTTTAAAGGCAATGTTGCAAATAGTGAATTACCACAAGTTTTAAATAGTACAAAATATTTTGCTCTTGTGTCAGAGCATGAGGGTATGCCAAAAGCATTAATAGAGGGGATGGCATGTGGATGTTTATCTATTGGTACAAATGTTACAGGGATAAATGAAGTTATATTAGACGGGAAAACAGGATTACTAGCAAGAGATACAACAGTAAAAGAGATAGAACAAGCTATCATAAAGACTATACAAAAAACAGATATAGAGATAGACAAAATCAAAAAAAACGCAAAGATTTATATAGATGATCACTTTACTTTAATCAGTATTTACGAAAAAGAGAAAGCTATAATGAGGAAGCTTATAAATGAATAGTCCAATAGTATCGGTGATAATGTCAGTTTACAATGATGAAAAATATGTTTCATTTGCTATTGAATCAATACTAAATCAAACTTATAAAAGTTTAGAGTTTATTATTATAGATGATGGTTCAACAGATAATAGTTTAGATATTATAAACCAATATTCAAAACAAGATAATAGAATAATAGTAATAAATCAGAATAATATAGGCTTAACAAAATCTTTAAACAAGGGAATAAAAAAAGCAAAAGGGAGATATATAGCAAGAATGGATTCAGATGATATCTCTAATCCACAAAGACTAGAAAAACAAATAAAATTTTTAGAAAATAACCTAGAATACGGACTAGTAGGAACCAATGCAGAAAAGATAGATACAAATGGAAAGCATATAGAATTTAATACTACAAAATATAGTAACGAAGAGATTAAGAAGATACTATCTACAAGAAACTGTTTTGCTCATGGAAGTGTTATGCTAAATAAAGAGTTATTAGGAGATGCTTTATATTACGATGAAGAGTTTAAATATGCTCAAGACTATAGACTATGGGTAAAAATTGCTAAATATTTTAAAATTGCAAATTTAGAAGAGTCACTATATAAACTAAGACTTCATGAAAACTCAATAAGTAAAGAAAAAATAGAACAACAATCTATTTATGCAGGAATAGTAGCCTATGAGTTTGAAAACAATGTCAAAGTAGATAATTTAGAGTTAGAAATCAAAAGAAATCAAAAATTAAAAAATAAAATAGGAAAAATACTTTTGATGAATCAACAACCTAAATTAGCATGTAAATACTTTAGTAATTTTTCGTTATATTATTTGATCTCAATTATATTGCAATATATTGATTTATATAAATTTAAAAGGTTTTTAAAATGAATCAGAAATTTTCAGTACTTATGTCAAT
>JAYEPD010000219.1:0-2051 GCA_034723675.1 Campylobacterota bacterium | reverse complement strand
ATAGTTAAGTATTCTAAAATGAGATCACCATTAAATCATGCTGTAACGATGTTTAAAAAATCTATTGTAGAAAAAGCAGGTGGATATAAACATATGCTTTGGATGGAAGATTATTATCTTTGGGTACGAATTATTATAAATGGTGCCAAACTTTATAATTTACAAGATACATTATTGAATGTAAGAGCAGGGGACAGTATGTTAGTTAGAAGAGGTGGTTTATCTTATGTAAAAGCAGAAGTGATTTTTTTAAATGAATTGAAGAAAGTAGGGTATTTGACAACCATAGAATACTTAAAAAATATTTTGATTAAAGTACCTATTCGATTATTGCCAAAAAGATTATTGAAATCTGTTTATGGGTTATTGAGAAGTAAAAAATAAGGGTTGAATTTGATCTATATAATATTATTTCTAATATCTTTTGCTCTTACATACTTCATAAAAGAGTATGCTATAAAAAAATCACTCGTAGCTACTGTAAATGAAAGAAGTTCACACACAGTACCTACTCCTCATGGTGGAGGAATAGCAGTATCTCTTACTTGGCTTATAGGGCTTATCTATTTATATATGTATGACCAGATAGAATCATCACTTTTTTTTGCTCTGATATTAGGTGTGGTGATAGCTGTGGTGGGTCTTGTGGATGATATAGTGGAGCTATCACCAAAGCTTAGGATGGTTGTGTTTACTGCTGTAGGTGTGGTTGGCATATATATCATAGGTGGTTTAGAGAGTATTAGTTTTGGAATCTTTAGTATAGAAAATCAGATAGTGACAAATATCTTTGCTTTGTTGTTAGTACTTTGGTATATAAATCTTACTAATTTTATAGATGGTATCAATGGCTATTTGGGTACGAAGTTTGTGTTTTTAGGAGTGGCTGGATTTTTGCTATTTGGTGGGGCTCACTTTATGGTACTTACTATGTCAATTATAGGGTTTTTATACTGGAACTTTGGAAAAGCTAAAATATTTATGGGAGATGTGGGTAGTACTCTTCTTGGATATACTACAGCTATCATCACTCTTTATTATGCAAATGTAGAAGCCACAAATTTATGGATATGGGTCACACTTTATGGGGTGTTTTGGTTTGATGCTACTTTTACACTTACGAAAAGAAAGCTAAATGGTGAGAAGTTAAGTCAAGCTCATAAAAAACATGCATACCAAAGACTCACACAAGTTGGCTGGAGTCATAGTAAGGTGACTTTTTATGCTCTTGGATTAAATATGATGATACTTGCTCTTGTGTATTTTATACCAAATGTGGCTATTAGTTTTTCTTTAAGTTTAGTATTGCTTTATACAGCTTATAGATTTGTAGATGGGAAGAAAAGTTTGAGTAGTTAAGTGTATGTATGATAGAATACTTTTAAAAGTACTATTGATGATATGACTATGGTTATAAATGCAAATGAAGTGAAACAAAATGGTGTATCTATATTTGGAAAACTATTATCAAAAGTTGATAAACTTATCATTAGTGTTAGAGGTAGACCCTTTTCATTCATCACTAAAACTTCATAAGTTAAAAGGTAAATTAAGGTTTTGTCATAGTGTATCAATAAATATGAAATACAAAATAGCAATAGACTTTATGATAAAAGAAAAAGAGATAATATCTATAGATATAGGTATACATGACAAGGTATATTAAATGACACTCTCAATCAATAAAAAAACAATATTTCTTATACTAATAGCATTTGCTTTTAGTTTCACTGTACGACTCATATGGGTACAACAGTTTTCAGACACTGAACAGTTTAAGTTCAATGGTGAATTTATGATAAATACCAATGATGGGTACATATGGGCCGAAGGAGCTAGGGATATACTAAATGGCATCACCACTCAAGGAGAAACTAACAATGATCTATCACCTGTAGAGAGTGCTGCTTCTGTTTTAACAGCTTGGATAGCTAAGATACTACCTATCTCTTTTGAGACAGTGATATTTTATATGCCTGCATTTTTTAGCTCCCTTATCGTCATACCTATCATACTAATTGCTAGAGAGTTTGAGAGGCTTGATGTAGGGT
>JAYEPD010000218.1:0-4792 GCA_034723675.1 Campylobacterota bacterium | reverse complement strand
AATAATAAGTTTTAAAACTTATTATTTTGTATAAAATCCTTTTGTATATAAAGCATCTACAAGTTGTTTAACACTACCAACTGATTTGGCAAATTTTCTATCTTGATCATCATTTAGATTTGCCTCAATAATCTTTTCAGCTCCATTAGCACCAATCATAACAGGAACTCCACTTACAACATCTGTATAGCCATATTCACCATCAAGCATCACTGCACAAGGATAGATTTGTTTAGTATCACTTAAAACAGCTTCTGCCATAAGTGCAGCTGCTTTTGCAGGTGCATAATAAGCGCTTCCATCTTTAAGAAGTCCAACTATCTCTGCTCCACCTTTTTGTGTTCTTTCAACGATTGCATTTATCTCTTCCCAAGTTAAAAGATCAGTCAAAGGAACTCCAGCTACTGTTGAAAATCTAGGTAGTGGAACCATATCATCACCATGACCACCCATAACACTACATCTAATTTGTCCAGCACCATATCCTAATTGTTCATAAACAAAGTGAGCCATTCTCGCACTATCTAATATACCCGCCATACCTAAAACTCTATTTCTTGACCAACCAGATTCTTTAAGTGCAACATATACCATTGCATCAAGTGGATTTGAAACAGGGATAATTATAGCATTTGGTGAGTATTCTATAATAGCTGCCATATTTTTTCTCATAATCTCTGCATTTTTAATAAGTAAATCATCTCTACTCATACCAGGTAGTCTTGGACTACCTGCAGTGATAACTATAACATCGCAATCTTTTAAATCAGATGGCTCTTGAGCATGTTTAACTACTGTATGCATTCTAGCTGCTTGAACTGCTTGAGACATATCAAGAGCTAATCCTTTAGCTTTATCAGGACTTCCATTTGATCTTAAAATTACTTCATGACAAGCACCATTCATAGCCAAGATATATCCACAAGTTGCACCAACATTTCCAACACCAACTATTCCTACTCTTTTTCCTCTCATATATAGACCCCTTTTGATTTAGTACTATATTTTAAGCTCTAACTATTTGGTTTTTAGATTATAATAAATAAACCAGATAGTTAGCACTTATTAAATAGTACTTATTTTTAATTATTATATAGTAAAAAGTATAAAAGATTGAGACAATAATCTCAATCTTTTATTATATTACATTTTGGTTACAAGAAGTAATAAAACCTCTTGTGTTTATTGAAATTATATATTATCTATAATTGCATTTAATGTAGCAGATGGTCTCATAGCTTTTGAAGCTAACTCATCATTTGGATGGAAGTATCCACCAACATTTTGAGGTTTACCAGCAACTGCTAATAATTCTTCCATAATTTTTTCTTCATTAGAAGTTAAAGCTTCAGCAACTGGAGCAAACTTAGCAGCTAACTCAGCATTTTCACCTTCAGCTAATGCTTTAGCCCAGTATTGAGCTACGAAGAAGTGAGAAGCTTTGTTATCTGGCTGACCACATTTTCTACCTGGCTCTTTTGAGTTATCTAAGTAACCGTCATTTGCAGCATCTAAGGCAGCTGTTAAAGCAGTTAATTTCTCATCAGAGTGTTTTTGACCTAAGAATCTTAAAGACTCTGCAAGTGCTAAGAATTCACCTAATGAATCCCATCTTAAATGACCCTCAGCTAAGAATTGATCAACATGCTTAGGAGCAGATCCACCAGCACCAGTTTCATATAATCCACCACCAGCAATTAAAGGAACGATAGATAACATTTTTGCAGATGTTCCTAATTCTAAAATTGGGTACATATCTGTAAGGTGATCTCTAAGAACATTTCCTGTTACAGCAATAGTAACTTTACCTTCTCTTACTCTAGCATTTGTGAATCTAGTAGCATCAGTAACTTTCATAAACTGAATATCTAAACCATCAGTATCGTAATCTTTTAAGTACTCGTTAACTTTTTTCATTAATTCAGCATCGTGAGCTCTGTTCTCATCTAGCCAGAATACTGCAGGAACACCCTCAATTCTAGTTCTTTCAACTGTTAATCTTACCCAGTCTCTAATTGGAATATCTTTAGTTCTAGCAAGTCTCCAGATATCTCCAGCTTCACACTCAAAAGACATTAAACACTTATCACCAGCAGATACAGTAACAGTACCAGCTTCTTCTAATTCAAAAGTAGTTGGGTGAGAACCGTACTCTTCTGCTTTTTGAGCCATAAGACCGATATTTTGCATTGTACCCATTGTAGTTACATCGTACTGACCATTTTCAACGATATCTCTTAACATCTCTTCATGGAACATAGCATATGTAGAATCAGGAATAACAGCTACAGTTTGTTCTGCACTATCATCTCTTTGCCATTGCTTACCACCTTCTCTAATAACTACAGGCATAGAAGCATCAATAATTACATCATTAGAAGCATTAAAGTTAGTTGTACCTTTACTTGAATCAACCATTGCAATTTTAGGAGCATCAGCTTCTACAACAGCTTGGAAAGCAGCTTTGATTTCAGCTTCTTGAGCATGACCAGATATTTTCTTCTCTAAGTCAGACATACCCATGTTTGGATTAACACCTAATTCTTTGAATGTTGCAGCATATTTAGTAAATACTTCTTCAAAAAAGATTTCAAAACCGTGACCAAACATAATAGGATCAGAGATTTTCATCATTGTTGCTTTTAAGTGTAAAGACCAGATAAGACCTTTTGCTTTTGCATCTTCGATAGTTTGCTTGTAGAATGCTCTTAAAGCAGATACAGACATAAATGTACCATCAAGAACTTCACCAGCCATTACATCAATAGAAGTTAACTCTTTACCGTTTAATGCAATAGTTACTTTTGCGTCACTTCCACATGTTACAGATTGCTCATTTGAGAAAAAGTCACCTTTTCCACCCATGTGTGCAACATAAGCTTGACAGTTTGCATCTACAGCTTTAAGTCTGTGAGGGTTCTTTTGAGCAAATTTCTTAACTGCAACAGCAGCTCTTCTATCTGAGTTACCTTCTCTTAATACTGGGTTTACTGCACTTCCTAAACATGTACCATATTTAGCTTGAATCTCTTCTTCAGCAGCATTTGCAGGAGTTTCAGGGTAGTTAGGGATATCATAACCTTGCCCTTGTAATTCAGCGATACAGTCTTTTAATTGACCAACAGAAGCAGAGATATTTGGAAGCTTGATAATATTTCCATCTTCTTGAAGTACAACTTCACCTAATTTAGAAAGCTCATCTTCAGCTTTTCCCATTGCAGCTAAAACTCTACCTGCTAGTGAGATATCTTTCTCTACTACTTCAACACCTGCAGCTTTAGTAAAAGCGTTTACGATTGGTAATAATGAATAAGTTGCTAAAGCTGGAGCTTCATCAATTTTTGACCATATGATTTTTGACATATCTATTCCTTGTTTTAATATAATAGTTAGTATTCTAACAAGTATTTATTTTATAGAATTTAATTTTATATAAAAGAAACATATTAAAATAATAATATGTTTCTTTTATACACACTTTTTAATGTTCATATATACTATGTTACTTTTTGTAATAAATTATAACTTTATTTCCATAGATTTTTTAATTTGTTATCATTTTTAGAGGTCTTTTTTGTTGATACTTTTTTATTTTTTTTATTTATTTTCTGTTTTTTTATTTTATTCAACTTTTTTATCTTTGATATATTTCTTCTATGTTTTTTATAGCTGTTACTAAAATCATGGTATTTCCCATCAGCTGATTTCATAAAGTATAGATAATCAGTAGAACTAGGAAATATAGCAGCTTTTATAGCTTCAAATTCAACAGCACAAACAGGGTTTGATGGCAATCCTTTTATTTTATAAGTATTATAATCGCTTTTATCCTCTTTAATAAATTTAGGTGTAATTCTTTGATGAGAGTATTTTCCATAGTTTAATGTCCCATCCATCTGTAACTTCATATTCTTTTTGAGTCTATTATAAATTACACTAGATATTTTAGGCATCTCATTTTTAGAAGCGGCTTCTTTTTGAATAATAGAAGCTATAATAATGTATCTAAACCAATTCTTTTTATCATAAACACCAAATATCTTTTTACTAAACTTTTCATATTTTATATTAGTTTGATTAAAAAGATGTTGTATAAGTTGATTTTCATCCATACCCAATGGAAGGTAATATGTGTCTGCTATAATATTACCATCAATTTTATACCCAAACTTTGAATATGATTCAAAAAGTTTAGTTGTTGATATGTCAAGTTTATTGGCTACCTCTTGTAGAAAAAAATAGTAAGTTTCCCCTGGTATTAAAGTTACTTTTTTAAGTGCTGCTTTTGATGTTGTAAGTTTATATAAAAATTCTATTTTTGTCATCTTTGTAGATTTTAAATCTATCCATCCACTTTGTGGATAACCAAGCATTTTTACAGTAAGCTTGTCTATATAGTTTAAATCATAATTTTTTTTATCTAAATATGTTATAATGAAATTAGTACTACCTTTTGGTATATTTAGCACTCTTTTTGTTTCTACTGTTTGTGTTAAATAAAAACTAAGAATAATTAATATTACAAGGAACATATCAATAATGTTGAAAATTATAGTGTCTATTTTTATTGCTTTTATGCTTATCATTCTTATGATTGTAGCCTCATTATTTAGTGGAATTAGTATAGATGATATTAGTTATAATAACATCCAAATTAAAAGATTATATTTAAAATATGATAAAAGTTTAATTGTATCTGCTCAAAAAATAATAGTTGAGGATAAAATAACTAAAGATATTAAAAGTTATAAAATAAGAGCAAAGATATTTAAAAATAAAGATGATTATAAAA
>JAYEPD010000217.1:0-4836 GCA_034723675.1 Campylobacterota bacterium | reverse complement strand
TTAGTTATATGGTTGCTTTTACAGCATTGATATAACTTTTTGAAGATAGTTTATTATTTTCTTTGTAAGCTATATCAAAAGCTGTTCCATGATCTACTGATGTTCTTAAAATAGGTAGATTCAAAGATATATTTATACTCTCTTCAAAGTATAAAGCTTTAAGTGGTGCTAATCCTTGGTCATGGTACATAGCTATAATATATTTATATTTTTTTCTTATATGAGGGGTAAATGCAATATCAGGCACAACTAAATCAAATATAATATTTGTTTTACTTGATACATTTTTTATAGCTTTTTTTATAATCTTCTCCTCATCTCCTAATACACCATCATCCCCTGCATGTGGATTTAGACCTAAAACAGCGATAGGTTTATCATGGTTATATTCTATTGAATTTACAAAGTTTAATAAAAATGTAGATAGTTTTTTATATTTTATATATTTAGGAACATCCTTTAAAGCGATATGTTCAGTAAATAATGCAACAAATAATTTATCACAACCAAGCATCATAATAGCATCACCATTTTCTTTACGAAATATATCCCTTAACATATCAGTATGTCCAACATAATTTATTCCTGCTTTTTCCCATGCTTTTTTATTTATTGGCAAGGTACAAATAGCATCAACTTTTTTTTCTTTTGCTAGATTAATAGCATGTAAAAAAGAATTATATGAAAACTTTCCAGATTCTTTTGTTATTTTACTTGGGATTATTTTTGTTTTATTATAAGTGCCAGATATATTAAAATTGTTTGGTATTTTAATATTTAACTTTTTTGATGCATCATCTAATATATCTTTATTTATACAATATATAGGATTTACTATTTTAGATATTTTAGTGTGATTTTCTAAAGCGAGTTGTATACCTATACCATTTATATCACCTATACTAATTGCTATATTCTTTTTCATTATAAAATTAAATTTCTCATCTCAATAATAGCACTTTCAAGACCCTTAAAAATACTTCTAGCTACAATACTTTGACCTATATTTAACTCTTCTATATCTTTTATATTTGTTATAAGTGATACATTTTGATAATTTAATCCATGACCAGCAACCACTTTTAATCCTAATTTTTTTGCTTGTTTTGAAGCTAATTCAATATTATAAAGTGTTTGGTTAAGTTTTTCTTTTAACTCTTCTCTTGTTAACTCTAACTCTTTTATACTATGATGTGTTTTATCTAAACCACTATAAAGCATAGCATATATATTTGCAAAACTTCCTGTATGTAACTCTATATATTCTACATTTAACTCTTTTGATAAGTTTATAATCCCATCATAAGGATCTATAAATAAAGAAACCTCTATTTGATGTTTATGCAATCTATTAACTGTATCTCTAATTTTGTCAAAATTATTTGTTAAATCCAATCCACCTTCAGTTGTTACTTCATCTCTATTTTCAGGAACAAGTGTAACTCTATGTGGATTTAATTCAATAGCTATATCTATTATCTCTTTATTTATACTACATTCAAGATTTACAGGTAGTGGTGAATATTTGATTATATCATAAGCATCATTGTCATGTATGTGTCTTCTATCTTCCCTTAAGTGTATAGTTATTTGTGATGCTCCTGCTGTTTTGCAAATGCTAACTGCATCTAATGGATTAGGGTCGTTTATCTTTCTAGCTTCTCTTAAAACTGCAATATGGTCTATATTTACACCTAGTAACATAATTTTATCCTTTTATAATTTAATTTAATCCTGTTATATGTTTATAGTTTTTATAAAATCATAGGTAATTCTAGTTTTAATATATTTTTATTTATAAATATATTGATATTATAACCTGAAATTTTATGTTCTAACTCTTTAATATTTTCTATTAATTTATATGATATAAATTCAATCGCTATTATCTTATATTTTGTTTGATTTATTATCTCATACTCACCTATTTTTATTTGAACTTTTAATGTAACTTCATCATCATCTTTAAATATTGAAAAACATTCATTTAGACATAACAAAAATTGATTTATATTTAGTTTCATCTCTGGAATTGATATATCATAAAGTTCATTTATTTGTAGATTTGAATTTAATAGATTACTGTTTTTTGATAAATCAATTAAACTAAATATATTTACAGATTTTAGTTGTTTACTATCTATAGTATTAGCTTGTATTGAGATAACTTTATATAATCTAAGTGCAATCTCATCTTCACAAATATACCCTACTAAAATGGCATAATAAGATTGTTTATTAAATTTTAGAGTTAAATATTTATGTTGAAAACCAAAAGATTTACTTGCATTTGTAATAGCTAAATCAAATAGTTCTTTTACACTTGCAAAGTTTAATAAAAATTCTGCCTCTTTATTATAACTTTTAACTTTACCATTTGAATCAAAGAGTAAAAAAGGGTTTAAGTCATTTTCTATTAGTTGTTCACAAAAATTTTCCATTAATTATCTCCAAAATAAAGATCAAGTTTTTTTCTAAGTGTAATTCTATTTATATTTAGTTTATTTGCCATTTGTAATTGAGATTTATATTCATTTTTTGCTGCTTTTAAAAGAGGTATCTCAAATATCTCTAGTAAATCTTTATATGTTTTCCCATCTTTTAATTTATGTTGAAAATAATTTTCCAATACATTTGATATATCATCTTTATTTATGGATTTTACAATTGTATTTTTATAAATTGAATTCTTAAGAGATATTCCATTTGTAGATAAATCTATCTCTATATCTTTTATATCTATATCTGAGTTATATATCTCTTTTATCTCATTTGAATATATTTTTATAAGTTCTTCCAAATCTTCTTTTCTCTCTTTTAGTGGAGGAATATCAATTTTTACTGCAAATAACGATTCAATCTCTTTCGTTAAAACTTGAGCTGTAGCTATAACTTTTATATCTTTTAAATACTCCATAAACTCTGTTTTATTTAAAAGTAGGTCAATGTTGGTGATTATAAGTTCATTATATTGTTCAAGATTAGCTGTTTTATGTATAATCGCCTCTTCTAAAACTCTAGCATCAAATATAGATGTGTTATTTGATATAGTTTGTGCTAAAATTTTTTTTCCAACACCAACTTCACCAATAATCATTATATTTACAGGTAAATTTGATGACATAAGTGCAACATTTAGGATTTTTTTAGATGATTTAGAATATGTTATAAAAGTTT
This sequence comes from Campylobacterota bacterium, assembly GCA_034723675.1. Taxonomy (GTDB): domain Bacteria; phylum Campylobacterota; class Campylobacteria; order Campylobacterales; family Arcobacteraceae; genus JAIOSF01. Next base: position 1,659 of record JAYEPD010000217.1, on the reverse strand, counting down.
TCATACATTTATTATAATATAATTATAATAAGATATAGTTAATTGTGTATATAAAATATACATTTTTAATTATAAATATTCAAAATTCATCTCATTTTTTATATAATAAATTTGTGCATTGAATATATTTCCCCTTTGAGATTTTAAATTTGTAAGTTTTAGATCATCTCCTTTAAACAATCTTTTTATTTGTCTAAATGTCAATAATTTATTCATAAATCTATCCCATATTATTTTTTCGCAACTATTGCATCTATATCCACCATTTATTTTCGTAACTTCTCCACCGCATTCGCATAAAAACATTGTAGTTGATTTTGTATCATCATCAAATAAAAGCTCTACTTTTTTATCATTTATAAAAGCCTTTGTGTCAAAAAGGTTATTTGTTGATGATTTAAAACCTTTTAACATTATAGTTTCCCCTTTAAAAAGTTTTTTGGCCTCTTTTTCTTTAAATTCTCTTCTAAAACTATGTTTCCAAACTTGAGATTTACAACTGTTGCACTCATACAATGCATCATATATCATAACATCCCCACCACATTTACATCTTGATAAAATATCCATCATCACATCCTAAGTAATATTTATATTGTGATTTTAACAAAAAAATTAAAATATTATTAAAAATATGACATATTGCAATTTTATTGCTCATTATTTAATCTTAACAGATTATTGTTACAATAAAAGAAAATAATAATTTTAATTATAGTTTTTACTTATTTATCTTTTTTATTGTATAATTATATAAAATAACAATAAAGATATATAAAATGCAAAAGACTGATTCATTCTCAAAAAGATTAACCGTACTATTTTTAAAAGATAAAACAAATAATTATGATAATTTTTTATTAGATACTTTTGGTTCAGTGATATTTTGTTATAGCTTAGATGAAGCTATAGATTTGTTTTATAAAAATCATATAGACTTAGTTTTAGTTGAATTTGACTCTATAGATCAAAATAAATTTAATTTTTTACATAAGATAATACTAAAAAGACAATTTATAATTACAATTGTTATCTCAAAAAATAGATCTTTTAACTTGATAAAAAAAAAGTATGGATATAGGCGTAGATGATTTTGTAGTTTTACCTTTTGATACTAAAACATTCAAAAATAACTTTGAAAAGTTTAAAATAAAGTATTATTTAGGGGAAGAATATAGCAACAATAAAGAAAATCTAAATTTATTAAAACAGTATCAAACTATAACAGATAGTAGCTCCATCATATCAAAAACAGACGCTTCTGGTAAAATAATATATGCAAATGATAATTTTTGTAAAGTTTCAGGGTATACAAAAAATGAACTAATTGGTAAAAATCATAACATAATAAGAAGTCCAGATACCCCATCTGTAATTTTTAAAGATTTATGGGATACAATTAAAATTAAAAAAGAACAATGGAATGGTATAGTTAAAAATGTATCAAAATATGGAAAAGCATACTATGTTAAATCTTCAATTACTCCTGTTTTAAATGAAGATGGTAATATTGTTGAGTATATAGCCTTAAGACAAAACATAAGCTCCATACTTAGTGATAAAAAACATTTTTTAGATGCAATTGAATCAAATCCTCTTTCAATTTTAATTTTAGTTCAGATTGATGAGTTTGATATGCTTGAAAAATTTTATAACTTA
>JAYEPD010000216.1:0-4850 GCA_034723675.1 Campylobacterota bacterium | reverse complement strand
TATTATTTACACTTTGGTAATATCTATTTTTGTTCTTCCTAAAATAGATGAAAGTATTATATCTTTGGAAGAAAAAAATGCTAAAGAGGTGTTGAGTAAAGTTGTAACTATCACAAAAAATGTTTCAAAAGATTTAGATAGTTTCAAAGCTAGTTCACTTCAAAAACATAAAGATGAATTAAAAAGCCTTACAGATACAGTATGGTCAATTATTCAAGTAAAATATGAGCAATCAAAACCTGAGAACTTACATGAAGTCTTAAAACAAAGAGGTGAGATGTTTAAAAAAAATCTTACCCATTTTTATAATACAAATAAAGACAAAATGACAAAATCTCAAATGAAAGATGCTATAAAAAATTATACAAAAATATATCGACATGATAGTTTAAATACAGCATATTTTTGGATAAATGATTGGGATGGGGGTATGGTTATGCATCCTATAAGTACACATCTAAATGGAGAAAATTTATTAAATTTTCAAGATCCAAATGGTGTATATCTATTTAAAGATTTTGTAGAAGTTGCGAAAAAAGATGGTGCTGGTATTGTAAAATATCAATGGAACAATCCAAATACAAATAATACAGAAGATAAAATAAGTTATGTATTTAATTTTGAACCATTTAATTGGGTATTTGGTACAGGTGAATATTATATTGAATTACAAAAAAAGTTTCAAAATGAAGTTATAAAGTTAGTTAACAAACTTCGATATGCAGATAATAACTATTTTTATATTAGTGATTATAATAATGTTCTAATATCACACCCTTACCTTCAAGGAAAAGATCTCTCAAATGTAAAAGATATAAAAGGCAATTACATAATACCACCTATGATAAAAATTGCTAAAGAACAAGGTGAAGGGTTTCACAGTTATTGGTGGAAAAAAAACAAAAAAGATAATACCCCTTATGAGAAACTGACATTTACAAAAAATTTTCCAAATTGGAATATGGTTATAGGTACAGGAGTATATATTGATGATATAGAAAAGGAAGTTGAAAAACGAAAAAAAGAGTTGATGCATCAACTTCAAGATATAATAAAAACAACTAAAATAGGAAAAACTGGTTATCTTTATATTTTTGATGGTAACTATAATATGCTTATCCACCCAAATAGCAATATAAATGGGAAAAATATAGCAAAGTTAAAAAATCCAGGCAAAGGTACTTTTATATTTTCTGACTTAGCAAACGCTTCTAAATCAAAAGATAAAGCACTTTACTATAAATGGGATAAACCAAGCGATAAAGGAAATTATATATATGACAAAGTTTCATGGGTAGAGTATGTTCCAGAATTAGATTGGTATATTGCATCATCAGCTTATGTAAATGAATTTAAAGAATCAGCAAATGAGGTTAGAGATTTTATTATGATTCTTGCTTTGATTATTTTTATCATATCTGGATTTTATAGTTATATCTTTTTAAGAAATTTATTAAAACCTATTTCAAATCTTTCACAACTATCTCTTAAAGTAACCAATGGAGACTATACTGTAAGGAGTGATTTAAAACAAAATGATGAGATAGGATTACTCGCTAATGAATTTAATAATATGGTTGAAACTATAGAGGATAATATTGAAAATCTTGATACTAAAGTAAAAGAAAAAACAAAAGAGTTAGAAGTAGCCAAAGAAAAAGCAGAAGAATCAACAAAATCAAAATCAGAGTTTCTAGCAAATATGTCACATGAGATACGAACACCTATGAATGGTATCATAGGTATGTCTCACCTTGCACTTCAAACTAATTTGGATGATAAGCAAAGAGGTTTTATAAAAAAGATAGATAATAGTGCGAAATCACTTCTTGGTATTATAAATGATATTTTAGATTTTTCTAAAATCGAAGCAAGAAAATTAACAATAGAAAAAGTCAATTTTGACCTTTTTAATGTCATATCAGATGTTGTAAACTTACTTGAACATAAAGCTCATGAAAAAAAGTTAGAGATAGTTGTTGATTATAGTGTTGATATTGGTAAAAATTTCTTTGGAGATAGTTTAAGAATCAGTCAGATACTTACAAATCTACTTACAAATGCAATTAAATTTACTAATAAAGGGGAAGTTGGTATTATTGTTAAAGTTTTAGAAAATAATAGAATAAGATTTGAGACAAAAGATACTGGTATTGGGTTAAGCAAAGAGCAGATGCATAGATTATTTCAGTCATTTTCACAAGCAGATGGAAGTACTACAAGAAAATATGGGGGAACTGGTCTTGGTCTTGCTATTTCAAAACAACTTGTAGAGCTTATGAATGGTAAAATATGGGTAGAAAGTCAAGAGAGAGTTGGAAGTAGTTTTATTTTTGAGATAGATTTACAAAAAGAGGAATTAAATAAAAAGCCATATACAATTTTTAATAATAAAAAAGTTTTAGTTGTAGATGATTGTAAAAGTTGGCAAGATATTTTAAAACATCTTTTAACATCTTTTGGTATAGAAACAACTAGCGTATCAAGTGGTAGTAAAGCTATGGAATTATTAAAAGAATCTAATACTAATTTTGATCTAATTTTAATGGATTGGAATATGCCAAAACTTGATGGAATAGAGACAACAAAACTTTTAAAAGAAAATTGTACAGATAAAAGTTGTGAAAACATTGTTTTAATTAGTGCATATAAAGAGGAAACACTAGTAAATGTGGCAAAAGATGTAGGGATAGATATATTTTTACAAAAACCTATAAATCCATCTACGCTAAATGATATTTTAAGTGATATATTTTTAGGTACATCAAAAGCAAGTACAATACTATTGGAGGAGAAAAACTCATTACAACAAAACATACAAACTCTAAAAGGCAGCTCAATACTTTTAGCAGAAGATAATAAAACAAACCAAGAGGTTATAGTAGGATTATTAGGAGATAGTGGTATAAAAATAGATATTGCTAATGATGGTTTAGAATCAGTTGAACTATTTAATAAGAATCAATATGAACTAATCCTTATGGATCTTCAAATGCCAAATATGGATGGGTATGAAGCTACTAAAATAATAAGACAAAATGATAAGGATATCCCAATCATAGCCCTAACAGCAAATGCAATGAAAGAGGATGTAGAAAAAACACAAGATGTTGGAATGAACAAACATCTAAATAAACCAATAGATGTAGAGAAGCTTTATGAAACATTACTAGAATATATATCTAAAAAAACAGATGAAGTTAATATAATTACAAAACAAGATGATATAAATCTACCAGAGTTTGAAAATATAGATACTACATATGGATTAAACTTAGTACTTGATGATAAAAAGATATATGTAAATATCTTAAAAGGTTTATATGAGTATAAAGATGTGAAATTAGAATCACTAAATGATGAAGAGTTCAAAAGAACAACACATACTATAAAAGGTATAAGTGCAAGTGCAGGAGCATTAAACCTAAATAAAGTAGCTAAAGAGTTGGATGATACACAAAACAAAGAGTTGATACCTAGCTTCTATGAAGAGCTAAATAAAGTTATATCTGAAATAGAAGATAAGATTATAAATCAAGAAGAAAATATCGCTAAAATAGATTTACAACAAAATCAAAGAGATGAGTTATTTGCTAAACTAAAAGAGGCAGTTTTAACAAAAAGAGCAAAAAACTGTAAACCTATAATTGAAGAGTTTGAACAATATAACTTATCTATTGAAGATGAGAATCTGTACAATGAAGTAAAACAATTGATAAAGAAATTTAAATTTAAAGATGCAGGGGAATTATTATGTTAGAAAACCAAAAAACAATTTTAATAGTAGATGATACAGAGTTAAATGTAAATACATTGATGGGTTTGCTTGATGACAAGTATGATATTTTAGCAGCACTAGATGGTGAAAGTGCATTGGAAGTAGTAGAGGAAGAGGAGAGTGTTGACTTGATTTTGCTTGATATTATGATGCCAGGATTAGATGGATTTACCGTATGTAAACGATTAAAAGAAAATCCAAAAACTAGAGATATACCTGTAGTATTTATAACTGCTAAAACTGATGAAGATAGTATAGAAAAAGCTTATGAATTAGGTGGAGTTGACTATATTACTAAACCTTTTCGTGCAAGAGAAGTATTATCAAGAATTGCAAACCATTTAGCTTTATCTGAACAAAGTCATATTTTAGAGCAAAAAGTAAAAGAGAAAACTAAAGAGTTACACGATATAAACAAAGAGCTTGAAGAGACACAAAGAGAAGTAATATTTACCATGGGTGCTATAGGGGAGAGAAGAAGTAAAGAGACAGGTTTTCATGTAACTAGAGTAGCATTGTATTCTGAACTTTTAGCTAAGTATTATGGATTAGAAGATAAAGAGGTTCAGATGTTAAAAGAGGCTAGCCCTATGCATGATATAGGTAAAGTTGCAATTCCAGATTCTATTTTAAATAAGCCTGCAAGATTTACAGCTGAAGAGTTTGAGCATATGAAACAGCACTCTATGCTTGGCTATGAGATGTTGCAACACTCAACAAGACCTTTACTAAAAATGGCAGCAATAGTAGCATCCCAACACCATGAAAAATGGGATGGTACAGGTTATCCAAAAGGGACAAAAGGTGAAGATATACATATCTATGGAAGAATAACTGCCCTAGCAGATGTTTTTGATGCACTAGGAAGTCATAGAATATATAAAGAATCGTGGAGTGATGAAAAAATTTTTAACTTATTTAAAGAGGAGAAAGGTAAACATTTTGATCCAAAGTTAATAGATATATTTTTTGATAATTTAGATGACTTTTTAGAGATTAGAGATAGCTTAGTGGATGGATAAATATAGACTAGCTATCTGGAATTTATGGAAGATTATATTAAGGGCATCTC
>JAYEPD010000215.1:0-4961 GCA_034723675.1 Campylobacterota bacterium | reverse complement strand
AGACGTTATCTGATGACTATCATAAAAAATCACCATTCAGTACATATTGATAAATGGTTAGATATACTGTATATTGAAATTACATATTATTTATGGAGTGAAGCAAAAATGATAAAAAGATTTATTATAATAATTTTATTAACACTTACTATTCAAGCAGATGAATATCAAGAATTTAAGGAATTATGTCAAGATATAAAGATTTCTTCTCATGTTACATTATCAAAGTATGATACTTTTGAAGATAGTTTAAATTCATTAAAAATGGATGCACTAAAAGGTTTAGCAGAAGAGTTTACTGGCGTATTAATAGATAGTAGTTTTATTCAAAAGAAATATGCTGATAAAGACAACTATAAGAGTGAAATTAAAACCTATCTAAAAACTCAAACAAATGGATGGATATTTCCTAAATATCTATATATTTATGACAATAAAACTTCTTATTACAAATACGATAAAAATCAAGATTTATTAACTATTAATGCCAAACTAAGATGCAATAAAAGAGTTTTTAGAGAATTGAATACAAAATTAAGATTAATGGAATCAAATTAATGAAAAATATACTTTTAATACTACTTTTGAGTAATTTTCTATATTCTGCCAATATACATAGTCTTAATACTAAAAATATTAATGATGTTAAATCACAATTATATTCTGATATAACAGATGAAAATATAAATCAATCTATATCTTTTCTTGAAGCTAAAAAGTTGAAAAAAAGTATTGATAAGGAATTTGACAATACTTTATCTAATTATAAATATAATTTGAAAAATCTAGCTTTAAAAATAGCAAGTTTAGAAACAAAGTTTCAAACTCAAAAAGATGAACTACAAAAGAATAAAACATCATTAAATAATAAAATAAGTGAACAAGAAGCAAAAGAGGAAACAATATCAAATATTCAAAAAGATATAAAAAACTCAAAGAACAATAAAATATCTCCAAATATTACAAATGAGTTTTCTACTCAAGGGTATTATATATCAGCTATTAAAGTACCGTTATCTATTAGTAATAAAGAGGCTAAGAGCCAACTTCAAGAGATGATTATAAATCAGTCATCAAAAGATTTGAGAGGTCAATTTATAAAATCTATTAAAATTATGAAAAACTCTCAAATGATAACTAGCAAAGTATTTGCTATATCATCTGCTAAAATAAATATAATCAATACTTCATCAAACAATATATATTCATTTAATAAAAATGGTAAAAAAATAGTTATTTATACTACTAAAGTAGATTTATATCCTTTTGAAAAATCATCAAAAAGTTATATTGATAATAGTGAAAATAGTATTTCTAATTCAAAAGTATTTTTAATAGAAAATAAGACTGATTTAAAAGAGTCAATTTTAAATATTAAAAATAGTTTTGGAATAAGCAAAACAAATATTGACAAATATACAATATACGATGAATTAGAATCTATAAATACTCACAATGATACTACTTATAACTCAATCAAACAAATAATCAATGATTCTAAAAATAGTAAAATTAAAGTTGATAAAAGAATCTCACTAAATAAGCAAAAGCTTATAAATGAAAAACAAAGTTTATCATTTATCAAACAAGAAGTTAATAATCTAAAAGAGATAGTTGAAGAAAAAAATATAAATGTACTTGTATTAGAAGATGAAGTAAACAAAAACAAAAATAAATTAAAAAGTATCAAATCACAACAGATATATACAAGAGCGATGATAAGAGATAAAAAATCATCAAATCCAAAAAAAGATATAAAACTTATCATTGATGAACTTGTAAATGAGATAGATGTATCATTTAAACAAACATCAAGAGAGATAGAAGAGATACTAAATAAAAATAATTATTCAAAAACTATAACAAAAATAAAATATGAGAAATCATACATATCTGCTCAAACGATACCATACTATGTAAATGGTGCTGATTCAAAAACTGGTGCTATTGTTGTGCTTAAGGTTAGATTTGATGGATATAGTGAAAATAAAAATATATATGTACCTAATGAAAAGCAACAAGAGATAAAAGGAGTTGTTAAAGAGTTAGAAGAATTAAAAGAAGATGAAAAGTCTTGGTACACAGTTTTATTTATATGGTTTTTAAAAATTGCTATTATTTTTCTACTATTAGCAATAATAATTCAATTAGCATCATTTTTAAAGAAAAAGATAAGGGGAGAGTTAGTACCACTTATAGTATATATTCCATTTTTAATATTATGGAGTTACTTGCTTGGTAAATTTCAATAAGGAGAAAATTATAATGAGTTTAGAACAATTTTTAGCAAGTATTAGTGAAGAAGATTTAAAAAGATTAAATGAAGAGTATTATAAAAGACAAGATAAAATACCTACATATCAGTACAGTAAGATCACATTTGCTATATTGAAAGAGCTTGTAAATATAAAACAAAATATTGATAATAGTATTTTAGATGAATGGTTTAATAATAATCAAAAAGTAGAAGACAAAACCATAAAAATGTTTGAGAGATTAATAATAGAAAATGAACCATTAATAGAGTCATATAGCGAGGAGGACTTAAAAGTAAACTTTTTAATCCCTATTTTAAATGAAGTACATTTTAAATCTTATGAAAACGAATTTAGAGATTTTTATGAATTACCTATGAGATATGAAACAAAAAATTTTGTATTTAACGGTACTACAGATTTTGTTGTCTCAAAAGGATTAATAGAGAGTGAAAAACCATATTTTTTCATACAAGAGTTTAAAAAAGGGAAACAAAATGGCTATCCAGAATCACAGCTTTTAGCAGAATTAATAAGTGGTGTTGAACTAAATAAATGGACTGAAATAAAAGGTGCTTATGTAGTTGGTTCACTTTGGTTTTTTGTAATATTACAAAAAATAGGTACAAATAAATATCAATATTTTGTGTCTAAAAAATATGATGGTATGAGAATAGATGATTTAACAATAATATATAAAAACTTGTTGCATGTTAAAAATAATATAATTAAAATGGTTACAAAATAATATTTAACTTCTACTTTTAATTGAACAGATAACAAATCGTTATTACTAAATTGATAATAAAACTAAATATACCTAATTAAGAATATGATATTATTTTCATAAATTATAAAATTAGGTATAGTTAATTTTTAGTCGTTTTTAAAGTGGTACAATTAAATTTTTATTCATAGTTTATAAATCACTTATATAAAAGGCTTTGATAATTCATTGTAAAATCTAGTGACACAATTAAGGCACTTTTGATGACACAGTGCAAAATATCACTTTTCTTATTTATAATTTCAGTGTTATTTTTGTGTCTATAATGTGACTAATTAAAACTAAAAAAGTTAAATCATAAGATTGATTAGAGTTGCTAAAGACGATAGATTAGGTATTTTTAGTTATTCTTTACATAGCAAGTCTAATGATTTGTTGTGCTTTGGACTACTTAACGGTTAATTATCACCAATTTGTTTTGTAACTAATTCATCAACTTCTTTTTCAGTTACATTAACCAATTTACTTTTATCATAAATATATAATAGATGTAGTTCGTTTTCTATTATCTCAAAATAACTTATCAGTCTATAACCAGCACTTTTACCTTTATTTTTATTACTATTTGCTACTCGCACTTTAAATACATTTGATTTAAGTTCTATTCCTAAATCTTCTTTTGTATTTATAGATTTTAAAAAAACTTTAACATCTAAATCTATATTTCTATATGTTTTAGATAATTTCTTTAAGGCTTTTTTGTATAACTCTTGTTCTACTACAGTATATTTATACATCTTGAATAGTTACAATAGTTGAAGTTTTATGACCTAATCCATTTTTTGCATCTCTTAAACTATCACCTATCATAGATAAATCATTTAATACTTCATCGTCATATGTAGTTTTTGTATCATCTATAATTTGATAGTCATTTATCATATTATCTTTTTTGAACAAATTTAATAGTTCTAAAAAGATAGTTGATTTTACACTATTTACATCGATTTGTAGTTGCATTTTATTTTCCTATTATTTAAAGTTAAAAGATATAATATTGTATCTTTTAACTCATAATATTTTGGTTAAGTTGAAATATTAAATTTTAATAGCAATTAGATGCAACAATTTTAATACTATCATTATTATACCAATCACCTTTATTTAAATCTACATCGTACCTATGACATTCTCCTGAAATATTAAAACTTCCAGTTCTTGTATCATTTTTTGTAGAATATTTAAAATTCCATTTTCCACCCATTTCACTACCTTTTGCACAAGCTTTTATTAGATGTTGTCCTATCAAACTTCTACTTTCTCTAGTGTGATTATTTGAGTTTTTGTCTTGGGAAAGGTATAAACTTGAATCATTATCTAGTTCACCAATATTATTAAAATAAAAACAAATTTCATAAGAACCAAAAAATGATAATTGGCCTTTTGAATTTGAATTTGCTCGTTCACTACTTGTAACTGTACCACTTTCATTTTGTTTCCAATCTCCTGAAATGGTTTTATTTGGATTGTTAAAATTGCCTATAGCTTTATTTAATGCTCGTTTTGCTGATTCTTTGGTTGCTTTTTCTTCTTGTTTATCATACTCTTCAATATGAGTTAAAGCTCTTGAAGAGATTGAATCAATCTCTTCATTTAGGTCATCTACTTCAAAACTACCCGCAAATAAATTTAAGCTAATCAATAAGTTGTATATCAATAATCTCATAATCAAAATCTTTTACTTTTGCTTCTGATACAGTACTAGCAAAGTTAAATACTAAAGCTGTTGTAGAACCAGAAAAAGTTAAATCTACTTTTCCAAAATTTATTATTTTTTTATTATATTTTTTTGGTTCAACAATGTATTCCGCTTCTGTATAATAAAATTCTTGATTTTTTCTAGTATCTCTAAATCCCATAACTTTTGACTTAGTAATTCTCTCAAAAGTTAATTTAAATTTTACTTTAACTTTATATCT
>JAYEPD010000214.1:18999-21276 GCA_034723675.1 Campylobacterota bacterium | reverse complement strand
AAATAATAAATCATTTTTATAAAAAGTTTTTTTAAATATTTTATTCCAATCTCTATTGTAATGTGTCATTACATAATCTTTTTTATGTGGAACTATACATTTTGAACAATCTTGATGAGTATATCCATCATCAGCTTTTATACTACTGCCATCTTTTGAGTTTATATCACAAAAACTTTTTGTTTTGGTTACTCTGAAGTTTGGACAAGCGCATAAATAACAATTTAAATCTTTATAATCATGACATCTCTTATTTTCTTTATAAAGAAGACAAAAATCAGGTTCATTTTTTACCATATTATCAAAATAAAAATAATTTATTATCTCATCACTACTAAGATGAGATAATTTATTTACAACTTTTTTATGTTTATTTGCATGAGATTCATGCCATGATTTATATCCTAAATAAGACAAATTAAACTATCTATTTAGAACATTATATATAATAAAAAGCCAATTAATAATGCACCTATAGATACTATTACAACTGCATTATTAATATCTGCCATTTTAAGAGATTAAACTTTTTATTTTAGAAACTATTTTGTCTGATGTAAAACCAAACTTTTCAAATAGTTCATTTGCAGGTCCACTCTCTCCAAAGCTTTCCATACCAAATACAAAATCAGCAAATCTATAATACTCTTGAGCAGTTGCAGCTTCAACAGCTATAACAAATGTCTCATCAGGATTTATAATTTCTTCAATGTACTCTTCATTTTGTTCACAAAGTAAATCAAAACATGGTACTGATACTACATTTGCAAATATTTCTAATTTTTCTAACTCTTTAGCTACACTAAGACAAAGTGAAACTTCACTTCCTGAAGCCATAAGAGTAACATCAGCATCATCATTTTTAAGTATTAAGTATCCACCATTTTCAACATCACCTAGAACTTTTACACCATTTAAATTAGGAAGTTTTTGTCTAGAACATACAAAAGCTGTTGGAGAGTTCATCGTAAGTGCTTTTTCCCAACACTTTGAATTTTCTATAGCATCGGCTGGTCTAAATGTATAAAAATTTGGCATTGCTCTAAATTGACTTAATTGTTCAATTGGTTGATGTGTTGCTCCATCTTCCCCTACTCCTATACTATCATGTGTCCATACAAAATGTTGTGGTATAGAACTTAAAGCTGCTACTCTTGCTGCTGGTTTTAAATAATCTGAAAAGATAAAAAATGTAGCAGAATAAACTCTAAACAATCCATATATATTCATAGCATTTGAAATTGCTGCCATAGAGTGTTCTTTTATACCAAAGTGAATATTTCTACCTTTTGGAAAATCTCCTAAACCTATTAGTTCTGTTTTATTTGATGGTGCAAGATCAGCACTACCACCTAAGAATGATGGTACTGCTTTAGCAATTGCATTTAATATTTTATGATTAGAATCTCTTGTAGCCATCTCTTTAATATCAGTAAAATCTGGATATTGTACTTTTGAATAATCTCGGTTTAAAAGGGCATTTAATTTTTCATTTTGTTCACTTAAAGGTAGATCTTTTTTAACTAATTTATCCCAAGCTTTACTTAACATTGCACCAGATTCAGTTTTATCAAATGCCTCTTTTACTTCAGTAGTAACTACAAATGATTCTTCTGGATTAAAACCAGCTTTTATTTTAGACGCACTTAATTCATCAAGACCTAAAGGAGCACCATGAGTATGATGGCTTCCTTCCATAGTAGCAGCTCCTTTACCAATAGCAGTTTTAGCAATAATTATAGTTGGTTTATCACTATCTCTTGAGTTTGTTAATGCTGTATCAATTGCTTCAAAATCATGACCATCTATAGTAACTACATCAAAGTTTATGGCTTCAAATCTAGTAGCAACATTTTCACTCCAAGCTATACTTATATCACCCTCTATTGTTATATCATTTGAATCATATATAATAGTTAAGTTTGAAAGTTTTTGATGACCAGCTGTTGCACAAGCTTCATATGATATACCCTCTTGAAGATCACCATCACCACAAAAACAATAAACATGATGATCAATTATTTTTGCTGTTTCACTATTTAAACAATATTTTGCATAAGATGATGCCATAGCAAAACCAACTGCATTTGCAACTCCTTGACCTAAAGGACCAGTTGTTATCTCTACACCATCTGTATGTTTATATTCAGGATGTCCAGGAGTTCTACTTCCTGTTTGTCTAAACTGTTTCATATCTTCAACAGTTACATCAAATCCCCAAAGGTGAAGTAAAGAATAAACCATACCACTGGCATGTCCACCACTAAACACTAATCT
>JAYEPD010000214.1:14750-18899 GCA_034723675.1 Campylobacterota bacterium | reverse complement strand
TATTAAAAAAGGGAAAGAATTTAAACTCTTTCCCTCCTCTTTCAATTTATAATGTTACAAATATTAAGAAACAGTAACTTCTACAGGAGTACCTTCCCAGATACCATGTTTTGTACAATAACCATGAGCAACAAGGTTTAATTTACTTCCTGTTGGAATAATTGTAAATGTTGTAGTGTTATGAGCTTTAACATTTCCTAAAGTTCCTGGTACATATGAAGCTTGTGCTAGTTTTGTCTCACCATTAAAAAGTGTAATTGATTCAATATAATGATCAAAATCATCTGGATGAGTATATTCGTTACCCATTTTAACAGTAACTTCAAATGGTTCACCAGCAGTTGCTGTTTCGGCACAGTGAATAAATGGACTATGTCTATCTATTAAGTCTTTTTTTGCTTCTCTCTCTACTTGATCTATGTCAACATATTTATTAATTTTTGGCATTTTATTTTCCTTGTTTTAAATTGGAAAAATTATACAGTAAATTGGATTAATATAAAAGATAAAAATTATCTTTAATGGATAAGTTTAAGTGAAAATATATAATTGAATAGTAATAGTATAAAAAAAGGGAAAGATTTACCTTCCCCCCTCTTCCTCTTTTCTAGATATAAATAATTATTTTAAATCTAAACCTGATTGAGTAATATTATGTTGTAAACCTAAATCAGAAGGTTCAATTCCAAGTGCTATTCCAACCATTTGAGGCAAATGAAGTACAGGAATATCTACAGGTCTTCCTACCTCTTTACTTATATTATGTTGTTGTACATCCATTCTTAAATGACATAATGGACAAGGTGTTACCATCATATCTGCATCTTGATCAATTGCATCAAGCATCGCTGTACCACTTAACTTATTTGCAGTTTCAGGGTTTTGTAACTCTACATGAAAACCACAACATTTATTTTTAGATTCATAATCTACAGCATTTCCACCAAGTGCAACTACAAGATTATCTAAAGATACAGGTTTGTATGGATTTTCACCACCATTTGATTTGTTTTGTAGATGAGATGGTCTTATATTATGACATCCATAAAATGATGCAACATTTATATCTGATATAGGGTTTGTAACCATTGAAGCTATCTTATCATAACCAAAATCATCTTGTAGAGCATATAAGAAATGTTTAACTTCACTTGTACCTTTGTACTCTAAAGTACCATTACTAGCTTCTGATAGTTTTTCATTTACTTTTGCTTTTAACTCTTCATCATTATCAAGTCTATCTTTTGTTAAAGAAGTATTTAATTGACATGTATTACAAATAGTTACCATAGTAAGACCAAGTTTCTCTGCATAACAAAGGTTTCTTGCATTTAAAGTTAAAGATAACATATCATCAAAATCTTGTAAGTGACTAGCTCCACAACAAGAAGCTTCATCTAATAAAACTAACTCTATACCAAGTTTTTCTGCTATTGCCATTGTAGATTTTAATAATTCAGGAGTAGACTCTCTAGCTGTACATCCTGTATATAATGCATATTTTAGTGTTTTAGTATTATTGTCCATATTATTATTCCGATCTCTTAATATTTTGTAGTTGATGCTATATCAACTAATTTTTTAATTTCATCTAAGTTTTTAGATTTTGGCATATTCCAAGGAAATACTATTTTACCTTTTTTTAACATAGCAATCGCTTCTGGTATATGCTTTAATACACCTATATTTCCTTCACTATATCTTACAAGTTCACCCTCATCTAATATACCATGCTTTTTAATAGACCATTTAAAACCAACAGCATGACGAACAGCAACATTTTTTAAAGATTTTTCTTTTTCAAATGTTTGTAAGTGAAGTTTAGTGATTTTACCAATAGGATCTAACTCTTTTGGACAAGCTTCGGCACACTCATTACATTTAACACAATCCCAAATACCACTTCCTAACTGTTGTAGTTTATCAAGTCTACTATTCGTAGCATTATCTCTTACATCAGCATTAAATCTCCAAGCTTTAGTAAGTGCCATAGGACCAACATAGTCACTATTTACTTCAACAGCAGGACAAGCATAAAAACAATTACCACAAGCTATACAATAATCTGCTTCATCTATAAGTTCAGCTTCTTCTATTGAAACTATATTTTCAGAAGTAGGAAACTCATCAATATCAGTAACAACAAAAGGTTGCACTTCATCATATTTACCCCAGAAATTACCTTTATCTATAACCATATCTTTATATGCTCTTTTGATATCTTGAGGTTCAAAAACAAGTTCTTCTCCAAAGATATCAACTAATTCAAATACATTATCTTTACAAGCTAATGTTGGTTTTTTATTTACTTTTATTGCACATGAACCACAGATACCATGACGGCAACTTCTTCTATAAGAGAAACTTCCATCATGTTCCCATTTAATTCTATTCATAATGTCAAGTACTAATTCATCTTGATTTACATCCATCTCAATAGTATCATAATAAGGTAGATAATCTGTGTCTTTATTAAATCTAAATACTTTAAATGTCAATTTTTTAATTTGTTTTTTGTGACTCATCATTTACCCCTTAATATGTTCGTTCTTCTGGTTGAAAATTACCTAAAACAACATCCATATATTCTGTTGTAATATCACCATTTTCATCCATATAAGCCATTGTATGCTTTAAGAAGTTTTCATCATCTCTTTTTTGATACTCTTCTCTATAATGTGCTCCACGACTCTCTTTTCTTAAAATTGCACCATCTACAATAAATGATGAGAAATCAAGCATATGACTAAATTCTATAGCCTCTTGTAAATCAGTATTGTATATCTTTGATTTATCATCAATTCTAATATTTTCAAATCTCTCTTTTAAAGTTTTAATATTTTCTTTTTGTATTAAAAGTGAAGATTCTGTTCTAAATACACCTGCATTATCAGTCATACCTTGTTGTAACTCTTCTCTTAAAAGTGGAACTCTTTCATCACCATTTGATGTTCTAATTTTTTCTATTTTTTCAATAGCACTATTTGCATCATCACTTGAAGCATTTTTAAATTCAATACCATCTTTAACATCAGATACAATTGTTTGTCCAACATGTCTTCCAAAAAATAGTGCTTCAAGTACAGAATTAGCTCCAAGTCTATTTGCTCCATGTACACTTACACAAGAACACTCCCCAGCAGCATAAAAACCTTCCACAAACTCTTTTTTATTTAATCTTACATGCCCATGTTTATTTACAGGTATTCCACCCATACTATAATGTGCAGTTGCTGCTATGCTAATTGGTTCTTCTATCATATCTTGACCTAAGAATGTGATAGCTAAATCTCTAAGCTCTGGAAGCTTTGAATTTATCAAATCAGCACCTAAGTGAGTAAGATCAATATGAACATGGTCTTTATTTTCTCCACATCCTCTACCTTCAAGAATCTCTTGAGTAATAGCTCTTGAAACTACATCTCTTGAGGCAAGTTCAAGTTTGTTTGGTGCATATTTTTCCATAAATCTTTCACCTAAAGAGTTAAAAAGTTTACCACCTTCACCTCTTGCAGCTTCAGATATAAGTACACCACTTCCAGCTATCCCTGTTGGATGGAACTGTACAAATTCCATATCTTCAAGTGGAAGTCCATGTCGTGCAACTATAGAAAGTGCATCACCTGTATTTGCATGTGCATTAGAGTTTACTTTAAAAGCTCTTCCATAACCACCAGTAGCAAACATAACAGCTCTTGCATTAAATATAATAGGTTTAGAATCAACTAAATCAAAAGCAAAAACACCATTAACTTTTCCATCTTCATATAATATATCTGACACATAGAATTCATCTTTAAAATCAACACCATCTCTATGAGCTTGTTCATATATAGTTTGAAGAAGAGTTAAACCTGTTCTATCTTTTGCATAACAAGCTCTTGGACTACTTTGTCCACCAAATGGTCTTTGTGCAATTTTACCCTCATCATTTCTACTAAATACTGCACCCATTTGTTCAGCCCATCTTATCGTTTCTGGTGCTTTTTCACACATAAGTTTTATAGCATCTTGATCACCCAAATAATCGCTACCTTTTACTGTGTCAAATTCGTGAAGTTCTACGCTATCTTCTTCACTTAAAGCAGCATTGATACCACCTTGTGCAGCTCCAGAATGTGATCTTAATGGATGTAATTTTGTTAGTAC
>JAYEPD010000214.1:0-14650 GCA_034723675.1 Campylobacterota bacterium | reverse complement strand
TATTTAATATTTGAAATTTAAGATTAAAGAAAAGTTAGATAAAATAAATAATTAAAGGACAATTATTATGAATTACTTAAAGATTAAAAATCAGATGATAAAGTTTTTAAAAAATGAAGTTTCTAATATCGGTATAGAAAAAGTAACTGTTGGTATTAGTGGTGGTCTTGATTCTGCAATTGTTGCAGTTCTATGTAAAGAGGCTTTTGGCGATAATGTTCATGGTGTTTTTATGCCATCGCATTTTTCAAGTGATGCAAGTATCAAAGATGCAAAAGAGTTATGTGAGAAATTTGATATTTCATATGAAATTGTAGAGATAGCTCCAATGGTAAAGGGTTATTTTGATAATGTTAAAACATCAACACCACTTAGAATTGGGAATTTGAGTGCAAGGATGAGAATGTCTGTTTTATATGATATATCAGCAAGAGACAATTCAATAGTTATAGGTACTTCAAATAAATCAGAGATACTTTTAGGATATGGAACACTATATGGAGATACTGCCTGTGCTATAAATCCAATAGGTGAAATGTATAAGTCAGATGAGTTTGAGTTTGCTAGATATTTAGGTGTTCTTGATTCTATAATTGATAAAAAACCTAGTGCAGATTTATGGGAAGGTCAAAGTGATGAAGAGGAGCTTGGATATACTTATAAAACAATGGATGATCTCTTAAAACAACTTGTAGATAATCAAATATCAAAAGATATTTTATTATCTCAAGGTGTTGATAAGGATTTAATCGATATGTTACAACATAGAATTAAAGCAAATGCATTTAAAGGTAAATTACCAACTATTGCAAAAATAGATTTTCAAGATTAAGGAAAAATATGATTAAAACAGTTAAAAATGAAAAATCGGTACCATTTTTTATACCTACAATTGATAGTGAGGAGTTAAAACAGATAAATTCAGTATTAAATCTCGAAAATATATCAGTTAGTAAAGTTGAAGAGCTAGAAAAAGAGATAAGTGAGTTCATAGGTGTAAAACATTCAATTGCAACAAACAATGCAACTTCTGCATTACATCTTGCATTAAGTGCTATGGATTTAAAAAGAGCAGATAAAGTTTTGATGAGTGTTAATTCATTTGTTAGTTTACCTGAAACAGTTAGACATTTTGATGCTGAACCTATATTTATAGATATTGAATCAAATGGATTTAATATAGATATTGATAAACTTGAAACTTATCTAAAAGATAATAATTCTAAAAAATTAAGAGCTTTAATAGTAACTTTTGTTGCAGGAGAAGTGACAGATTTAGATAGAATATATAAACTTGCAAAAGAACATAATATACTTGTAATAGAAGATGCTATAAGTGCTTTAGGAGCAATGTATAAAGATAAAATGGTAGGTTCATTAGAAGCCGATATGACTATATTTTCAACTAACTACTCAAATAGTAAATTAGCTATTAGTAGAGGTGGTTTTATAGTTACATCAAATGATGAGTTAGCTACAAGAGCGAAACTTCTAAGAACACATGCTATAAATAGTAGCTTTGATGAATATGGTAACTTAGATTATATATATGATGTTGTTGATATTGGATACAAGTATGATATGACTGAGCTTGAAGCAGCATTTAATCTTGCTCAATTTTACAAAACAAATAGTTTTTGTGAAAGGCGACAAGAGATAGCAGAGATGTATAATGAAAAATTAAGTGATCTTAAACATATTGAGTTACCAGCTTTTGATAACGAACATATATTTACACAATATATTATAAAAGTTAGTAAAAACAGAGATGGTTTTGCTAGAGTTCTAAAAGAAAATGGAATATCTACAGGATTAAATTACATACCATTACATCTACTTACTTATTATAAAAAGAAATATAAACTTAAAATAACTGCTTATGGAAATGCTTTGACAAATTATGGACAAATATTATCTCTACCGATATACCCTTCAATGAGTGATGAGGATGTTACATATGTATGTGATACCATAAAAAAAGTAGCTAAAGAGTGGGTATAAAATATTGAGAGAATATTTTATATCTTGGATAGAACAGTATCTGTTTTTTCCAAATATTTTTCAAAGACTTATAGGGGTTTTATTATTCCCTTTTACTATTTTATATTGTGTAGTTATTAGTTATAAAAGGATAAGTGCCAAATCGTATGATTTTGAGATACCTGTTCTTAGTGTTGGGAATTTGGTAGTTGGAGGTACAGGAAAAACGCCGATAACTATCAAAATAGCATCAAAATTAGATAATGTTGCTGTTATATTAAGAGGTTATGGAAGATCTTCAAAAGGGCTATTTGTTGTTTCTAAAAATGGCGAAATTTTAGAAGATATAGAAACATCTGGTGATGAAGCTATGCTATTAGCTAAAGCCTTGCCAAATGCAACAGTAATAGTTAGTATAAATAGAATAGAAGCTATTTTAAAAGCTAAAGAGTTGGGGTGTAAAGTTGTTATTTTAGATGATGGGTATGGACATCATGATATAGGAAAATTTGATATTTTAATACGACCAAAAGATGAGCCTACAAATCTTTTTTGTTTACCTAGTGGTGGATATAGAGATACTAAGATGATGTACTCTTTTGCTCAACTTGTATTAAAAGATGGTGAAGATTTTAAAAGAGTTGTAACATTTAAAAATAATAATGATAAAACTATTGATAACCTACCAGATAATACAGTTCTTTTAACAGCAATATCAAAAGCAAATAGACTTTTTGAATACTTACCAGAAGATTTAAAAACAATAATCTATCCTGATCACTATAACTACACTTCTGATGATATATCTTCATTATATAAAAAATTTGGAGATGATACGAATATAATAACAACTAAAAAAGATATGGTAAAACTTGAAAAATTTAATATAAAAAATATTTATGTTATGGATTTATCTATAGAGACACTTAATGATAAATTATCAAAAGCTTATGATTATATAGAAAAATATAATAGTAATATGGTAAAATAGTTTATATAAATAAAAAGTAAAGGTTAAAATTATGTCAAATTTAGCTTATATAGAACACTATACAAAAGATGATTATGATCTCTGGGAAGGTGACTGGGAATTGATGTATGGTCAACCTTACGCTATGGCACCATCACCAATGTTTGGACATCAGTATACAAATATGAAGATATCAAGACAACTTGATGAGCAGTTAGATAAATGTAAAAGTTGTTATGCGATATTTGAAACTGATGTAGAATTTAGTGATGATACAATACTTAGACCTGATTGTATGGTGATATGTTTTGAACCACAAGATAGAATCACTAAAGCCCCAGATATAGTTTTTGAAGTTATCTCAAAAACAACAGCAAAAAGAGATGAAACTATAAAGTTTGATATTTATCAAAACGAAGGTGTAAAATATTATATATTGGCTTATAGCGATAATAAAAAAGCAAAAGTCTATAAACTTCACGAGGGAAGATATATAAAAGTAGCAGATTTTACAGATGAAAAATATACTTTTACACTAGATAAATGTGATATAGAATTTGATTTTAATTTTATATGGAGAAAATAGATATAAATTAATAGTCAAATCCCACAATAAGTTTTACTTAAGATTAAAGGAAATAGCTTTACTAGCAAACAAGTTTTTATATATATTCAGACTAAAATATATTGATATATGGTTCTTAATCTTCTAGTCACGCGTAATTTCTTTGTTAATCT
The DNA here is from genome assembly GCA_034723675.1 of Campylobacterota bacterium. Lineage (GTDB taxonomy): Bacteria > Campylobacterota > Campylobacteria > Campylobacterales > Arcobacteraceae > JAIOSF01. The sequence goes on along the minus strand of JAYEPD010000214.1, from coordinate 10,962 downwards.
TAAGTAAAACTTATTGTGGGATTGGACTAATAAATTAATTGTACTTACAAAATTGTCACTATATAGTAACCTTAATTTAGATACAATACACATTTAAGGAGTTAATTATGAATATAAAACAAACTGATGTTCTTATTATAGGTGCAGGACCTGCTGGTATGGTAGCTGCTATGACTGCTGTTGAATCTTATCCAGATAAAAATATTACAGTTATAAGAGAATATGAAAAGAGTCAAGTTCCTTGTGGTATACCTTATGTTTTTGGTAAAGTTTTAAATAGTGTAGAAAAAAATGCAATGCCATGTGGTAGCAATCCAATAACCGATAAAATAGAAAAACTTATAGGTAAAGTTACTAAAGTAGATATAGAAAATAAGAAAGTATATTCAGATGAACATGAGATAAATTTTGAAAAACTTATATTTGCAACAGGTTCTATCCCATTTGTTCATAAAAATTTTCATGATTCTTTAGAATTAGAAAATGTATTTACTATAGAGAAATCATATCATGAGGTTGAAAGACTTAAAAATTATTTAGAAAACAAACAAAAAATTATAGTAGTTGGTACAGGATTTATAGGTGTTGAGATTGCTTGTGAGTTAGCATCAAATGAAAAAGATGTTACAGTAATAGGTGGTGGACATATATTAGCAGGTTCTTTCGATGAAGATATGGCAATCCAAGCAGAAGAGATAATGAAAAAACTTGATGTAAATTTAGTTTTAGGTCAACACGCTAGTAGAGTTATAGAGGTTAATAATATAGCAACAGGTTTAGAACTTTGCGATGGTTCAATATTAGAAGCTGATTTAATAATAATGGCAACAGGTTATAAACCAAATACAACTTTAGCAAAGGATGCTGGACTTTTAATTGGTGATTATGGTGGAATTTGGGTTGATGAGTTTATGAGAACAAAAAATAAAGATATATTTGCAGTTGGAGATTGTCGAAGTAGAAGGGATTTTGTTACTAAAGATGCTTCAAAGGTTATGCTAGCTTCTACATCAGCTTCTGAAGCTAGAGTTGCTGGAAGTGCTTTGTATAAAATAAAACAATTAAAAGGTTTCAATGGAACAATTGCAATTTTTTCAACAATGATAGGAGATAGAACATTTGCATCAGCAGGTGTAACCCAAGCTAGAGCAATAAAAGAAAATATAGAATATGTTTCAGGTTTCTTTGAAAGTATGAACAGACATCCTAGTACCATACCTGACGCTTCAAAACAATCAGTAAAATTAATCGCTATGAAAGAGAGTGGATTGATAATTGGTGGTCAAGTTATAGGTGATAAAGAAGCTGGTGAAATAATAAATATTATAGGTTTAGCAATAGAATCAAAACTTACAGTTTACTCTTTGATTTCACTTCAAGTAGCAACACAACCATTATTAACTTCTGCACCTACTACATATCCAATAGTAAAAGCAGCCCAGAATGTTCTAAAAAATAGTAAATAACATAATAGTAACATAAAAATAAGATATAATAAAAATTTAAATAAAAGGAAATATAGATGTATAATTCAGAAGATATGATAAAAAAAATGAAGCAAAGTAACTGTTCAACAGATGATACTTTTTTTCAAGCAGTTGAAGAGGTTCTTGATAGTATAAAGCCAATTTTAAATAGTGATCCTGTATATGAAAGACATGCAATAGTAGATAGACTTACTACTCCAGATAGACAATTTAAGTTTAAAGTTGTATGGATGGATGACAATCAAAATATACAAGTAAATACAGGTTATAGAGTACAGTTTAATAATGCTCTTGGACCTTATAAGGGAGGTCTTAGATTTCATCCAAGTGTTAATTCAGGAATATTAAAGTTTTTAGGTTTTGAACAAATATTGAAAAACTCACTAACAGGTCTTCCTATTGGTGGAGGGAAAGGTGGAAGTGATTTTAATCCTAAAGGCAAATCAGATTTTGAAGTTATGAAGTTTTGTAGTGCTTATATGACTGAACTACATAAGTATATAGGACCTCGTATTGATGTACCAGCTGGTGATATAGGTGTTGGTGCTAGAGAGATTGGTTATCTATTTGGAGAATATAAAAAAGTAACATCTTCTTACGAAGGTGTATTAACAGGAAAACCTTTTATGTTTGGTGGAAGTTTAATGCGTCCTGAAGCTACAGGGTATGGCTGTGTTTATTTCACAGATGAGATGCTAAAATTTGCAGGGGTTGATGGATTTAAAGATAGAGTATGTACAGTAAGCGGTGCTGGGAATGTTGCACTTCATACTATAGAAAAGCTTTATGATTTAGGTGCTAAACCTGTAACTTGTACAGATAGTAAAGGTACTATTTATGATCCAAGAGGTGTTGACTTAGAAGTGCTAAAAGATTTGAAACTTAATAAACGAGCTTCGCTTGAAGAGTATTGTTCAACACATGGTGATGCAATTTATACTAAAGTTGAAGATTATCCAGAAGGTGGTCATGAAGTTTGGCAGATACCTTGTGATTGTGCATTTCCTTGTGCAACACAAAATGAGCTTACAGAGTTTGATGCAAAGAGTTTGATAGAAAACGGTTGTATCTCTGTAAGTGAAGGGGCAAATATGCCATCAACTCCTGCTGCAATTCATCTATTAAGAGAAAATAAAATCTTATTTGCTCCTGCAAAAGCAGCCAATGCAGGTGGTGTTGCAGTTAGTGAATTTGAGATGTCACAAAATGCAAGTATGTCAAAATGGACATATGAAAAAGTAGATGAGATGCTTGAACAAACTATGAGAGGTATCTGTAAAAGAGTTCATTTAACAGCAGAAGAATATGGGGTAGCTGGTAACTATGTTGATGGTGCTAATATTGCAGGATTTAAAAAAGTAGCTGATGCTATGATTGCTGAAGGAATATAAATATATTTAAAAATGATTATTGATTTGATGAGTTGATTATCTTAATTAACTCATCAACAAATATATCATGAGATGAGAAATACATTTTATTGAACTTTTCATTTTTAAAGTGTGAAACAACACCTACAAAATATAGATTATATCTATAACCATTATTACTTACATTTAAAACAACTGGACCTCCTGAAGCACCTTTGTAAGCACTACATGAACTCAACCCATAATAGTGGTTATAGTAGCTTAGTTTACATTTTGGATCATAAGTTAGTTTTGCTCCATAACCTGCAATATCTGATGAAAATCCACCCAATGATGCGTATGATTTTTTATAATCATTTTTTAGCTTTAAAAAATTTCTTTTATCTACAATTATAGGTTTAACATCACTATTTTGTATTTTTTTATCTAAAAGTAAAATAGCATAATCTGCAACTTTTTTTATATTTTTTATATTAAATTTACTATCTTTTAAAACTACAGCGTATCTTTCTAACATCTCATTTTTAGAATTTTTTATTATAAATCTTAAATTTCCTGCTTTTTTATCATACTTTTTTAAACAGTGTGATGCAGTAACTACTACTTGTGAATCATATTTTAAACTTGTGTTTACTAAACTTGCTGAACATTTACTATATTTTGTTTTATACTTATTGTTTTTTAAAATAGTAAGTTTCGTTGGAATTATTAATCTTCCTATTGATTTAGTCCATAAAGGTGAATCATCTTTTACTAACTCTCTTTTATCATTTGTTAATTTTTTTTGATGTTTTTGTAGTTTCTCTATATTATTTACTTTTTTTGATAACTTTTTATTGCCTAGTTTTAAACCTTTTTTATAAAACAATATACTATTTTTATAGTCATGAAATCTAAAATATTCATCACCTTTTTTTTCATAAACTAAAGATAATTTCTCTTTTGCATATGAACTTTTTAGTTTAATTGCATTTTTATACCAATATATAGACCTATCAAAATTTTTAATTTTTTTGAAATTATCACCTAATATGATATAGCACTCTATTAATTTTTGTTTTGAATTAGATGTTTTTTTATAGTACTTTATAGCTTCTATATAGTTTTTGTCTTTGAATAAAATATTTGCTTTATCTAAGTTTGAATCTGCTAATAAATTATAAATAAAAAATAAAATTAAAATAATTATTTTCAATACAACTCCTTTTTTAATACTATTGTAATACTATTTAGCTTATAAATGATAATTATTTAAATAATTTATCAGAAACTTTGATATAAATTTTGATATACTAATTGGAATTTAATATAAAGGTTAAGCGTATGACACATTTTTACTTCTTTCTTCGTTTATTGAAAGAGTCATTTAGGGATCTTATTCCTATTGTTTTAGTTATTCTTTTTTTCCAATTGGCTGTTATCCAGGCAATACCAGGAGATTGGGTACCAACTACAATAGGTATGATCATTGTTGGTATTGGTCTTGCTATTTTCTTACAAGGTCTAGAGATAGGTATATTTCCTGTTGGTGAGGGATTAGCTAGAGATTTTGCTAAAAGTGGATCTACTATGTGGATTTTACTGTTTGCTTTTGCTATTGGTTTTGGTACTACTATAGCTGAACCTGCTCTTGCTGTTATTGCTGATAAAGCTGCTAGTATTAGTAGTGGTAGGATTGATGCTAATATGCTTCGATATGTTGTTGCTGGTTCTGTTGGATTTGCTATTTTACTTGGTGTATTTAGAATCATTAAGGGTCACCCTATACATTATTATATCATTGCTGGTTATATTGCAGTTGTAACTGTGACATTTGCTGCACCAAAAGAGATCATTGGTCTTGCATATGATTTAGGTGGTGTTACAACTTCAACTGTAACTGTACCACTTGTTGCTGCACTTGGTATTGGTCTTGCATCAACAATAAAAGGTAGAAATCCTATGATTGATGGATTTGGTTTAATAGCTTTTGCTTCACTAACTCCAATGATATTTGTTCAAGTTTATGGTATCTATGTTTATACATTTGTAGATGCTACAGAGGTTGCAAAAGTTGTAGTAGAAGCAAGTGTATCTGAAACGGCAAAGATAACATTAGAGTCAGTTACTATGGGTATTTTAGCTGTTGTAAGAGATGTTCTTCCTATTTTAGCAATTATTTTCTTCTTCCAATATGCTATTTTAAAGAAAAAAATTGACAACTTAAAAACAGTTATTATTGGATTTATTCTAGTTATATTTGGACTTTATGCATTTATCCTTGGACTTGAGATGGGTCTATTTGCACTTGGTGAGTCTATGGCATATCAACTTACACAGATGAATAATGTATGGATTATTTTTGCATTTGCATTTGCTATTGGTTTTTCTACTACTATGGCTGAACCTGCTCTTATGGCTATTGCTAAAAAAGCAAAAGATATAAGTGATGGTAAGATTAATGATATGACATTAAGGCTATTTGTTGCTTTTGGTGTTGCTTTTGGTATCGCTTTAGGTGCATTTAGAATCGTTGATGGTGGACAGATTCATTACTATATTATAGTTGGATATATGATTGTTGTTGCATTAACTTTTATAGCTCCTAAACATATTATACCTATTGCTTATGATTCAGGTGGGGTTACAACATCAACTGTAACTGTACCTTTGGTTGCAGCACTTGGTATTGGTCTTGCTACAAACATTGAGGGTAGAGATCCACTTCTTGATGGTTTTGGTCTTATTGCATTTGCTTCATTGTTTCCTATGATTACTGTTATGGCTTATGGTATTATTGTTGAGAAACTTCATGTTAAAGGTGATACAGAGATTGCTAATGAAGATCAGAAATCTGGTGCTGCGAAAATACACGGCTCTCTTGAGGGTGCTGATGATATGAGTTTATCAACTATAAACCTTGATGCTACAGATTTAAGACACTCTATGAGTTTAGATTTCTCAGCTGTTGTTATTATTGTTCCAAAAGATAAAAAAGATGATGCACTTCATGCTGCAAAAGATGCAGGTGCTAGTGGTGTTACTATTATGAATGCCCAAGGTATGGGTCTTGCTGAACTTGATAACTTTTATAGACATAGTCCTGAAGAGGATGATGCTCTATTATTGTTCTTAGTTCCTAGTATGATTGTAGATAATATTATTAAAGAGATGATTAGAAAACTACATATCACTACAAGTGGTGATGGTATTGCATTTAGTGTACCTATTACACATATGAAAGGTATTAGTTTAAGACAAGAAGATCTTTTTGAAAAAGAGGTTGAAGAGCTACAAGAAGCTAAAAAATAAAATATAGATAGAGGTTTTCTCTATCTATATTTATTACTAAAGATCGTTAAAATCAACAGTTATCTCATCTATTTATTCAGGGTTTAAATACTCTTTTACATATTCTAAATAAAGTTTATCTTTAAAAAACATCTTAACTAGATCTTTATCTAGTATAAACTCTAAAAGTTTATTTGAATCTTTTTGGCTAGATATTTTATTATGCCCAAATTTGAAGATGTGGTATAGAAGATACAGCTTTTACAATATCATGTCTTGATACAACACCAACTATCTCATGTTCACTATTTACGACAGGTATTGCATTTAGATTAAAATCAATCATAACTTTTGATACTCTTCTTATATCACTAATGGGGTCTGTTGTGATTATATTTTTTGTAGAAATCTCATTTACCTTGTAGTTTAATATATTAGATTCATTATTATTATTCATTAAAAACCTTAATATATCTTGCTTTGTAACCATCCCTTTTAAATTACTTCCATCTTTTGAGCTAATAAGAAGTTGTTGTATAGCCTTATCTTCCATAAGTTCGTAACACTCTTTTATAGTTTTAGAATCATCTATTATTATCGATATATGAGACATTATTTGTTCTACATGAAATATCTCTACTTTAGTATCAAGATTTGCTATTTGTTTATACTTTTCTCTTGATTCTTTATTGATTTTACCTTTAAATAAATCATCATTGAAGTGCTTATTCTCTTTAGTGTCATTTTTTATTGCTTGGGTAGGTCTTACCTGATGTAAATTATAAAGACGATCAATTGTATCTCTAAAATTAAGTCCATCATCATCATACATTGCAAACATAAATCACACCTTTTACTATTTTTATTTATTATACTATAAAGATTATTTGTTTTTAATAATTTGTTTTTAAGATATAATATTTTATTATGATGATATAGATAAAAAGGGGAAGCTATGTATAATAAATATTTATTTTTAATATTTTTAAATAGTATATTCTTTTTGGAATTAAACGCTCAAGTTTTAAGTTCAAAAGAGTTGCAATTAAAAGTACAAAAAGATGTTAAAAGTATAAACACAAAAGAGTTAGTAGATATTTTAGAAAAGAATCCAAACACTGCTATAATTGATGTTAGAATTAAATCTGATATTTTAAAACAAGGTGGTTATATAAAAGCCAATAAAGTCACAAATATATCAAGAGATAAATTAGAATTTTTAATATCAAATGAGGTAAATGAAAATGATACATTTGTTGTACATTGTTTTGATGGAAAGATAAGTTTGTTAGCTGCAAAACAATTAAAAGATATGGGATATAAAAATGTATTACATTATAAAGATAGCTATAGAGGTTGGAGTGCTGCTGGACTAAACACAAGCTCTCTTGATAAGTATCCATCTTCAATGCTTTATAATAAAATCCAAAAAGTTGGAGATGGTATTTATACATCTATAGGACAAACAAGTCCTGGAAGTTATGAAAATTCAAACCATAACAACAATTTAGGTTTTGTAGTAGGTACAAAATATGTATTAGTTTGGAATGCAGGGGGAAATTATCTTTTAGCAAAAGCATTAGATGATGAGATAAAAAAAGTTACATCTTTACCAGTAAAATATGTAGTATTGGAAAATTCCCAAAGCCATGCAATGCTTGGTTCTTCTTATTGGAAAGAAAAAGGTGCAATAATAGTATCTCATGAGATTGCAAAAAAAGAGATTGTAGAAAAAGGTCAAAATATATTTGATAGAAAAAAGAAAATGTTAAGAGATAAGCTTTTAGGAACAAAAGTTGTCACTCCTGATGTTACATTTAAAGATAAAAAAGTTTTTGATTTAGGTGGGAAAAAAGTTGAAGCTTTATATTTTGGTTATGCTCATGAACATAGTGATATATCTATATGGTTACCAAAACAAAAAGTACTTTTTGCAGGTGATTTAGCTTTTAATCAAAGATTATTGCCAATATTTGAGATAACCCAAACTCAAAAATGGCTTGAAGCTTGGGAAAAAGTTGAAGAGCTTCAAGCAGAAGTTGTGATACCAGGTCATGGTGATGTAACAGGTATGAATACTGTTAGAAAATATACTAAAGATTATTTAGTATATTTAAGAGAGGAGATAAGTAAAATAGTTGATAATGATGGTGGTTTAAATGATGCATATGATATAGATATGTCAGCATATGAGCATCTTGATACATTTAAAGAGTTAGGTAAACAAAATATTGCTAGACTTTTTGGACAAATGGAATTTGAAGATTAAAATAAAAAGGAAAATTATGAAAAAAGTATTATTAATAGGGTTAGCAATAGGTTTATGTGCAAATTTATTTGGAGCTAAAATATCACAAACACAATGTGAATCAAAAGAAGATAGTTTTATATTTGCAGGTGGAGAATGTATTCAATATTCAGAAGTAGAAGGTGAAGTAGAAGGTGTTTTAACTATAGTTGTACATGGAACTTGGAAAGAGGGTACTGATACATTAGGAAGATATGAACCATTTGCAGAAACATTAAATATGGCAACTGATATTACAACAGTTGCTGTTGCACTTCCTGGATACTCAGGTTCTTCTACAAATAATTTTGAAGCATTATCACACAATGGAACTAAACATTTAGCAGCACAAAAAGAGTATATAGAGTTTTTAGGTGAATTAGTAAAGTCATTAAAAGAAAAATACAATGCCAAAACTATAAATTATATTGGACATTCAGCAGGTGCAGCTATGGGAGCAACACTTAGTGCTTATAAACCAACACTTATAGATAACATAGTGTTAGCAGGTGGATCATATGATATCGATAAAAAGATTAAACAAAAAGGTTTAATATCAACAATAGATTTTATTGATAATATAAAAGAGACTAAATATCTACTTATTTATGGTACAAAAGATAAAATTTCACCACCATCTATTACAATAGATTTTTATAAAATAGCAAAGAAAAAAGGTGTAGATGTACAAATTGTTAAAGTAGAGGGTGCTGAACATTTAGACCTTGATATGACAGATACTTCTGTTGACGCAATTACAGAGATGTTAGAAAACTAATTTAATATATGTATCTCATCTGCTAAAGTTATACTACCAGGTTTTATAACTTTAGCAAATATCCCTCTATCTTTTTGTAAAAGTTTTGGTAGTTTAACATCTATTTTTGTTAGATGATCGCAAATAGTACATGGTTGACTTATCATAAGTTCAGTTGTTCCAATTTTAAGTATAGTTCCAATTTTTAAAGTATATGGATTAAAATTTACTATAATATTTTCACCCAATAACCCATACTTTAAGACTATATTATTATTAGCTGCTAAAGTATAACTGTCTATAGATGAAATAAGTATAGACCTATCAATGTTTTTATTGTAAAATTTATCATTTAAGACACCTTTTTCATCAAGAGTAAGGGTATCCATCTCAATTCTATGTGAACTTTTTTGTTGTGATATAAAAAGTTTTATTATTTTCTTTCTATTTTTATTAGTCATTATTTACCTAAAAAATTTTATTACTTTATCATAGCATAAATAATTTATTTTTTCAATGTGAATAAAAGTAACATTTACCTATTGATTATAATAAAAAATTATTTCTAATATTTACTTAAACTTATACTTCTATTTAACATAAAAGTATATTATAATACGATAATTATAGGCTTTATGAGAGAAGATAGATGCAAAAATTAACATTTTATCTTATGGGTAAAAAGCTAAAGTTATAATAATTATATTATTTATAGATATTAAATTTTTATTGATAATTTTAACATATTTTTTACTTGACAATTTTAATAATATTTCATTATAATTGAAAGGTTTGGTATTAAATACCTAATCTATATACATTAAATTAAGGAGAAATGTTAATGAATAAAATTAAAGAAATATTTAAAAAATCATTAGCTGTAAAAGATGAAAAGTCTTTGGAAGAGTCAAGTAGACGGAACTTTTTCAAAAATACAGCAGCTTTATCAGTTAGTGCGATTGCTGCTTCATCTGTTTTATCACCTGTAAAGGTGATGGGTGATGACCACGCGATAGTTGGTGAAGCAAAATGGGGTACAAAGTTAGGTAAGATGGTTACTGATAACCTTTACGGATTGCCATCACCATATGAACATAATAATATAAGAAGAACTATGGATCTTCTATCTTCTGGGGATATGTATGCATCTGTTTCGATGTGTCCAATTCATGAATCAGAAGGTATTATTACGCCAAATGGTCTATTTTTCTGTAGAAATCATGGTGGAACAGCAGAAGTTGATCCAAATGAATATAGACTTATGATCCATGGTAAGATGAAAAAAGAGATTGTATTAACTCTTGATCAACTTAAAAGATACCCAAGTGAAACAAGAACATACTTTATAGAATGTCCTGCAAATGGTTCAACTGGTTGGAGAGCACCACAATTAAATAACTTACAGTTTATGAAGGGTATGATCAGTTCTGCTGAGTGGACTGGTGTTATGCTTAAAACTGTTTTAGAAGATTTAGGTATAGACAAAGATGCTGTTTGGATGATGGCTGAGGGTAGTGACAATGCTGGAAACCCAAGAACAATCCCAACAGCAAAAGCTATGGATGATGCTATGTTGGTATGGGGTCAAAATGGTGAAGCTTTAAGACCTGAGCAAGGTTATCCTGTAAGATTACTTGTTCCAGGTTGGGAAGGTAACTTAAATACTAAATGGTTAAAAAGATTAGAATTTTCTAATAAGCCTTGGCACTCTAAAGAGGAAACATCTAAATATACAATGTTACAAAAAGATGGTAGAGCTATTCAATATTTCTGGCCAAATGAAGTTAACTC
>JAYEPD010000213.1:7196-21351 GCA_034723675.1 Campylobacterota bacterium | reverse complement strand
TTAATTTTAATTTTTATAAGTATTGCTCTATATTAATATATCAATATATCTTGATATATTAATTTTATTATGTTATACTTTTAAATGAATAAAAAATATAGGATTTAATTTGGAAGTTTTTTTACAAACTATTGGTGCTGTTAATGATGAGACAAGATTAAAGCTTCTTCATTTTATAAATATCAATGGTGCTGTTTGTGTTTGTGATCTTGAGAGTGCATTTGGGATGATACAATCAAGGATTTCACGACATTTAAAAATATTAAAAGATGGTGGTTTTTTAAGAGTACAAAGGCGTGGTCGTTGGGCTCATTATAGTATAAGGACACCCCTTGATCAGTTTCGTCAATCTATATTAAAAGAGATAAGTTATCTAGAATTAGATATACCACATTTAGAAAAAGGATGTAAAAATGATTAAAAAAATAGTAGCAACATTAATAGTAGTAAGTAGTTTGACTTATGCAAATATGTATGATTTAAAACCTGTAAAAATTACTAAAGATATAACTTGTTTTATAGGTGATTTTAATCCACCAATGAAATCAAATAAAGGTTTCGTTTCAAATGTATGTTATGTAGATACAGGTAAAAGTGTAGTTGTAATAGAACCAGGTCCAACATATAAGTTTGCAAAACAGTTAAACCAAATCATAAAAAAAGATATAAACAAACCAATTTCACATGTAATAGCTACAAACTTTCATGATGATAGATATACAGGTGCAAGTTTCTATAAAGAGCAAAACATACCTATAGTTGCACATGAAACTATAGTAAAAGAGCTAAAAGAAAATCCAGATAAATTTAACAGAATTCCAAGAGTTACTACAAAAGATGAATATGCAAAATCAGAAGTGGTACAACCTGATATTTTAACACAAGAAAAATATATCATAAAAGGTGAAAAGCTTGATATTGAAGTATTAAAATTAAGTGCTGGTTCAAATTCTGTATCTGATATAGCTGTATATATCCCAAGTGAAAAATTTATATTTACAGGAAATATTGTCTTTAATGGAAGGATGATTAAGTATGGTAAATATAGCAATGTAGATAACTGGATAGAAGCATTAGAGAAAATTGAAACCATGGATATAAAATATAACCTTGGTGGACATGGAAGCGAATATGACAAGTACTCATATAAACCAACTTTAGAATACCTCAAGCTTATGAAAAGTTCTGTAGAAAAAGCGTATGAAGATGATGTAGGTAGAGAAGATATCAATGAACATATAGATGATAAAAAATTCAACTATTTAAAGCATTTTGATTCTATATCTAAAGGAAATCCAAGAACATATTATGATCAGTTAGAGTGGGCTGAGTAAAATGATAAATCGTAGATATATAGTAGAGTTTATAGCAACATTTATAATGATATTTGCTGGATGTGGTGCAATAGTAGTTGAGACTCTTACAGGTGCTTTGGGTCATGCTGGTGTTGCACTTACTTGGGGATTTGTAGTGGTTGCTTTGATATATACTTTTGGTCATGTAAGTGGAGCTCATATGAATCCTGCTGTTACACTTAGCTTTACAGCTATGAAAGAGTTTGATAAAAAAGACACACTTCCTTATATCATAGCTCAAATTTTAGGAGCTACTTTTGGTGCATTTGTGTTGTATCTTATCTTTTTAGAAGAGGCTAAATCTATGAGTGAGTTGGCATATTTGGGTACAACTGTAGCACGAGGAAGTCAGATGCAAGCTTTTATTATGGAGTTTATACTTACATTTATCTTGATGCTTGTGATTTGTGGAAGTGCCGTACACGGTAAAGCTATAAAATCTTTTGCAGGTTTGGCTATTGGATTAACTGTTGGACTTGAAGCTATGTTTGCAGGTCCTATTACCATGGCTAGTATGAACCCAGCAAGAAGTTTAGGTCCTGCAATTGTTTCAGGAAACTTTGAAAACCTTTGGGTTTATATCGTAGCTACCATTTTAGGTGCCCTATTTGGAGGGTTAGTTTTCACTAAATATATAAAATGTAAAAATAAAAAGGAATGTTCAATATGAAAAAAGTATTAGTATTATGTACAGGGAATAGTTGTAGAAGTATCATCGCTGAAGCACTTATAAATGCAAAACTTGATGGTGTGATAGCAAAAAGTAGTGGTGTTAAAGCTAGTGGAAAAGTAAATCCAAATGCAAAAAAACTTTTAGAACAAAAACAGATCTGGAGAGATGAATACCATTCAAAAGTACTTGATAGTGTGATAGATGAAGAGTTTGATCTGATAGTTACAGTTTGTGACCATGCAAATGAAACTTGCCCTATGTTTCCTAAGCCAATACCAAAAATACATGTGAGTTTTGAAGACCCAGATGGGAAAGGTTTTGAGGCTTTTGAAGATACTTATAAAAGCATAGATGAGATATTACTTCCAAAAGTACAAGAGGCATTAGAAGTTTAAGATGTTTGATTGGTGGGAAAAAATAGTTGATAACCTAGTCTATACCTCTTGGGGTATGGATAATACTAGTGCACTTGGAAGTGCTGTACACTTTTTTATCTATGATACTGTTAAAATTTTATTTTTACTAGTTGTAATTATATATATTGTTACGATATTAAGAAGTTATTTTCCAGTTGAGAAAATAAGAGACTACTTACAAGGTAAGCATAAACTCACAGGGCATATTTTTGCTGCTTTTTTTGGTATATTGACACCATTTTGTTCTTGTAGTGCTATTCCGTTATTTTTAGGTTTTTTACAAGCTCGTATACCATTGGGAGTTACATTTAGTTATCTCATTTCAGCTCCACTTAGTGATGCAGTTGTTATTGCTTTGTTGTTTTCTCTTTTTGGTTGGAAGATAACACTTTTGTATGTAGCTACAACACTTATTATTGCAATAGTAGCAGGTCTTATTATAGGTAGTATGAATTTAGAAAAAGAGATACTATTAGATATAAAACCGGTACAATGTTGTAGTACAGATGCAGTTGAGACAATAAGCTTTAACGATAGATTAAAGGAGGCTTGGGATGATGCTTATGATATATTAAAAAAGATTTATATTTATGTAATTGTAGGGATAAGTATAGGGGCATTTATACATGGATATATACCATCTGAAACTATCGCAAAGTATGCAGGTGGTGATGCTTGGTATGCTCCAATAATGGGTGTAGTGATGGGGATACCTATGTACTCAAATGCAGCTGGTATGATACCGTTAGTTGAAGTATTGACCTCAAAAGGTATGTTAATGGGAACTGCTTTATCTTTTATGATGGCGGTAGTTGCACTTAGTTTACCAGAAGCTATGATTTTAAAAAGAGTTATGTCAGTAAAATTGATCTCAATATTTTTTACAATTGTAGGAGTTTCAATTTTAGTAATTGGTTACATATTTAATGCGATACTTTAAAAAAAGGAAAATAAAATGAAAATAGAGATTTTAGGAACAGGATGTGCTAAATGTAAAGCACTTGAGACAAATGCAAAAGAGGCTTTAGTAAGAATTGGTGGATTTCATAGTGTTGAAAAAGTAGATGATATGATGAAAATTATGGAGTACCAAGTGATGAGTACACCAGGGTTGGTTGTAGATGGTGTTGTAAAATCTACAGGGAAACTTTTAAGTGTGGATGAGATAATAGAGTTGATTAAATAAAATCAAATAATTCCATATTAAGGTTTATATATTTACACTTTGGTTATACTCATAAATAAATTAGTATTGTAATAAGTACTACCAAACAATAAAACACAATAAAAGAGAGATATGTTTTTACCTACAACAAAAGAAGAGATGAAAAAACTTGGTTGGCATCAATGCGATGTGATACTCGTAAGTGGTGATGCGTATATCGATAGTCCATTTATTGGTGTGGCTGTGGTTGGTAGAATGCTAGAAAAGCTTGGATACAAAGTTGGTATCATAGGACAACCAGATGTCAATAGTGAAGATGATATTAAAAGACTAGGTGAACCAAGACTTTATTGGGGTGTTAGTGGTGGAAGTATTGATAGTATGGTTGCAAACTACACTGCAACAAAAAAGTTTAGAAACTCTGATGACTATACTCCTGGTGGAAAAAATACAAAAAGACCAGATCGTGCAGTTTTAGCATATACAAATCTCATACGAAGATACTTTAAAAATACAGTGCCTATAGTTCTAGGGGGTATAGAAGCAAGTTTAAGAAGAGTTACTCACTATGACTACTGGCAAAATAAACTCAAAAAACCAATATTATTTGATAGTAAAGCAGATATTATCATCTATGGGATGGGTGAAGTTGCTTTGAGAGAACTTACTGTTGCTATGGATATTGGTGAAGAGTATAAAGATATAAGAGGTATTTGCTATATCTCTAAAGAAGCAGTTGAATCATATCATCAACTACCCTCTTTCGATGAGTGTATAAAAAATAAAGAAAAATACATAGACCTATTTGATCTTTTTTATGACAACAACGATCCTATCAGTGCGAAAGGACTTTGTCAAAAAGTAGATACAAGATATGCTATACAAAATCCCCCATGTGACTATCTAAACGAAAAAGAGATGGACGAGGTATCAGCACTACCATTTACAAGAGAACTTCACCCATATCATAGACCAGATGGAAAAGTAAAGTGTCTTGAAACTATAAAGTTTTCTATTCAAACTCATCATGGATGTTGGGGTGAGTGTAACTTTTGTGCTATAGGGGTACATCAAGGAAGAACCATCCGTACACGAAGTGAAAATTCTATAGTAAATGAGGTAAAAGAGTTCAAAGAATACAAAGACTTCAAAGGTATCATCTCAGATCTTGGAGGACCAACGGCTAATATGTATGGCTATGAGTGTGATAAAAAACTGAAACTTGGTACTTGTGACCATCAAAGATGTGTAGACTCAAAACATCTTTGTAGCTCTATGCAACCAAACCACGCAAGAGTTATGAGTATGAATAAAAAAGTTAAAAATATTCCTGGAGTAAAAAAAGCTTTTGTATCTTCAGGAATTCGATATGACCTTATCACTGAAGATAAAGCTTTTGGGTATGATTATTTAAAATCACTCGTAAATGACCATATCTCAGGACAAATGAAAGTAGCCCCTGAACATACAGTTCAACATGTACTAGACCTCATGGGTAAACCTGGGAAACAAACACTTATTGACTTTAAAAAACTCTATGATAAACTTAATCGTGAAGCTGGAAAAAAACAATTTTTAACATACTATTTAATAGCTGCCCATCCAGGCTGTGAAGAGAAAGATATGTATGAACTCAAACGCTTTACTACCCAAGAGCTTAAGATGAATCCAGAACAAGCACAAGTTTTTACCCCTACTCCTGGAACTTATTCTGCTGTGATGTACTATACAGAACTAGACCCAATTACAAGAAAAAAAATATTTGTGGAAAAAGACACCAGACGAAAAGAGAAACAAAAAGAGATAGTTGTAGCTAAAAACACACGCATAAAAAGAGATTTTTCAAGTTAATATAGCTATAATATAATATGAAAAATTATCGAATACTATTACTATTATCTATACTATGTTATGGTGCACTTGCACAAGAGACAAAAAAAGTATCCTTACAACTTCTATGGAAACATCAATTTGAATTTGCTGGTTTTTATATGGCAAAAGAGAAAGGCTTTTATGATGAAGTTGGACTAGATGTTAAGCTCAAAGAGTATAGTTTTGATGTTGATATTGTATCTGATGTTGAAAAAGGGAAAAGTGATTTTGGTGTAGGATATACGAGCATTTTACTGAATAAATCAGCAGGAAGTAAGATTGTTTTACTAAATGCACTTTTTCAATCCTCCCCTCATATTTTAGTAAGCTTAGAATCTTCAAATATAAAAAGTATAGGTGATTTTAAAAACAAAACTATCATGATAGATAAAGATGCCATAAAATCTGCCACACTTTTAAGCATGTTATACTCAAAAAATATCCGAATGAAAGATATAACAATAGAAAAACTAAATTTTAATATAAATAATCTAATTGATGGAACGGTTGACATCTACTCAGTTTACTCCTCTAATGAATTATATAAACTAGACAATAAAAATTTAAAATACAAAATATGGGATCCAAAAGATTATGGTTTTGATTTTTACAATGATATTTTATTTACTTCCAATAAACTCATCGCCAAAGATCCAAAACTTGTAGAAAAATTTCAAAATGCCTCTTTATTAGGATGGGAATATGCTTTTAATAATATTAATGAAACTATTGAAGTTATTTTAAAAAAATATAATACACAAAATAAAACAAAAGAAGCACTTAAATATGAAGCAAGAATTTTAAAAGATTTAGCTTATAAAAACAATGTAAAATTAGGAAATATTAATAAAGAGAAGATACAAAGAATTTATGATGTATATAATTTGATGGGTTTAACAAAAAACAAAATTGACTTAGATGATTTTATATATGATCTAAAATTGATTAACAAAAGAAAAATGATTTTAAATAAAGAGGAAAAGAATTATATAAAAAACAAAAAAGTGATAAAAATGTGTAACAATCCAAATTGGACACCAATTGAATTTATAAAAGAGAATGATACAAATCAAATAGATGGAATTGCAATAGATACTTTAAAATTAATTGAAAATAGATTGGGTATTAAATTTCAAAATGTTCCTACAATATCGTGGAGCCAGTCTCAACAATTTTTAAAAGAAAAGAAGTGTGATATTTTACCAGCAGCAATTAAAACAAAAAATAGACAAGAGTATGCTAATTTTACTAAACCTTATTTAGATTATAAGTTAGCAATCATAACTAAAAATGACAAACCATTTATTGGAAATATTGAAAATATTATTGATAAATCAATAGCAAGAAAAAAAGACTCTGGACTTGTTTTTAAATTACGAAGTTTGTATCCTGATATTAATATTGTGGAGACTAATGATTATCTAGAATCTCTTCAGAAAGTCTCTTCTGGAGAAGTTTATTGTACTATTGCTACTTTACCTGTAGCTTCTTATTATATTAATCTATTTAAATTAGATAATTTATATATAGCTGGTTATACAGATATGAGATATAAACTATCAATAGCAGTAAGAAAAGATGATTTGACACTATTATCTATTTTAGAAAAGTCATTGTCTTCAATAAGCAAAACAGAACATCGAAAAATCAATGGAAAATGGTCAGATATAAAAATTCAAGAAAGTTTTGATTATAGTTTATTATGGAAATTATTACTTGGCTTTATTATTGTGAGTATATTTTTTATATATAGGCAATTTATTTTACATAAATCAAACCAAAACCTAAAACAAGCAGTTAAAGAAAAGACAAAAGAACTACAAGAGCTTAACAAAAATCTAGAATTAAAAATAAAACAAGCAGTTGAAGAAAATTCACAAAAAGATAAAATCTTATTTTCCCAGTCAAAAATGGCAGCTATGGGTGAGATGATAGGAAATATATCACATCAGTGGAGACAACCTTTAAGTATTATAAGTACCGTTGCAAGTGGTATGAAGCTAAAAATTGAGTATGATATGTTTGATGCAAAAGAGGAGGAGAAAAATTTAGATACTTTATTAGAAGCTACCAGTTATCTTTCTAATACTATAGATGACTTTAAGAATTTTTTAAATCCATCAAAGTCCAATAAAGTATTTAATATCAATTCAATAATTGAAAAAAATATCAATATGTTTGGAAAAGGTTTTACTACACATGACATAAACTTTATTAGAGATAAAAAAGATATAGCTATTGAGATAAAAGGTAATGAAAATGAACTTTTACAAGTTATTATAAATATATTAAATAATTCTAAAGATGCGTTAATATCATCAGATGTTTCTGAAAAACTTATTTTTATAGATTTAGAAAAAAGTGTTACAGATGTAACAGTTTCTATAAAAGATACAGCTGGTGGGATAGCAGAGGAGATATTACCTAAAATATTTGATGCATATTTTACTACAAAACATCAAAGTAAAGGTACAGGTCTGGGACTTTATATGAGCTACCAAATTATTGCCAATAGTTTTAATGGTGAATTAAGTGTAAAAAATGAAACTTTTACTTATAATGATATAAAATACAAAGGTGCAAAATTTACAATAAAAATACCTAGCTCAATTATACAATAAGTTTTACTTATGATTACAAAGAAATTACGCGTGATTTGAAGACTGAGAACCATATATTAAATATTTTAATCTAAAAATAGATAATTAATTGTAATTTAATCCAACTAAAGTTATTCTAACTAATTCAATAAAATAAATAGGAACATATAAAATGATATATACATGTGGACATAAAATACCAGATAGTGATAGTATAATTTCAGCTATTGCAATGGAATATTTACTTCAAAAAAGAGGCTTTGATGCAACAGCAGTTAGACAAGGAGATATAAATCCAGAAACTTCTTATATCTTAGAAAAGTTCAATCTTAAAGCACCTGAATTAAAAACATCTTTTGCAGGTTGCGATCTCTTTATGACTGACTATAACAATTATACAGAAGGTCCTGATGACCTAAAGGAAGCAAATATAGTTGGTATTGTTGATCATCATAAATTGGGTGGATTAGTTACTTCAACACCATTAGATGTATGGATAAGAGCAGTAGGCTGTACAAATACAATAGTTAAAGAGATGTTTGATTATTATGAAGTGAATATACCAGAAAATTTAGCTGGGGCTATGATGTGTGCAATTTTAAGTGATACTGTTATATTTAAATCTCCAACTTGTACAAAAGTTGATACTAAAATCACAAAAGAGTTAGCAGATATTGCTGGTATTGAAGATTTTAAAGAGATTGGTATGGAGATGTTTAAAGTAAAATCACAAGTTGATGGAGTACCTACAAGAGATTTAGTAAAAAGAGACTTTAAAAACTTTGAAATGAATGGGGCAAAAGTAGGTATTGGACAACTTGAAGTTGTTGATCTTTCAATTTTTGACAATATAAAAGATGATTTAATAACTGATATAAAATCTTTAAAAGAGGAAGATGAGTATGATACAGTTTTATTAATACTAACAGATATTATGGCTATGGGGTCACAAATATTAGTAGCTACATCTTCAAAAAATGTTGTTGAAAAAGCATGGGATATAAAAATAGAAGATGATCAATTTTGGTTAAAAGGTTGTCTTAGTAGAAAAAAACAAGTTATACCATTTTTAGAACCTGCTTACAAATAATGAAAACATCAACTAAACAACTACATATTGATAAAGAAGCAGTAGCAACTCTTGCTATGTTAAGAGATGGACTTTTTAGTCCTGTATTATCTTTAATGACAAAACAAGAGGATATAGATGTAAATAATAGTGGATTTTACAAAGGTTCACTTTTCCCATTCTCTTTTTTACTAGCACCTTCAGGATTAACTAACCATCAAGTTTTAGCAAATGCGAAAAAAGGTGAAAAGCTTATATTAGTTTGCGATAAACAAATATGTGGCGAGATTATAGTTGATGAGATATTTAAAATAAATAAAGATGAAAGAGTTCAAAAAATATATGGTACAAATAACCCTGAACACCCTGGAGTACAAGAAACTTATAAAAGATTAGGTGAGTTATCTATTTGTGGAGATTATATTATAGATTATGATAAAGTTACACAAAGTATATATAAAACAAAAGAGATGGTTTCAGGATTAAATGCTAAAAATGTATCGGCAATAGTTTTATCTGGTAAACCATTTCATAGAGTACATGAGAGACTTATAAGAACAGCGTTGGTTAAATGTGAATTGTTATTGATATTTCTACAAAAACCATATAAAGATGATGACTTAAGTTATAACACAAGATATAAAACACTAACATACTTTTGTGAAAATTTTGTACCTAAAGATAGAGTTTTATTACTACCTTTAGAAAATACATATATATTTGGTGGATTAAATGAACTTAAATTAAATGCTATTGTATCCAAGAACTATGGTGCAAATAGACTTATAATAGGTCAAAATCATGCAGGACTAGGTGCATATTGGGAAGATAAAAAGCTAATATCTATAGTTGATACTTTTAAATCTATAAATATAGAAATTGAGATTATGAGTGAATTTGTTTATTGCGATAAATGTACAACTTTAGTTAGTACCAATGCTTGTCCACATGGAAGCCATCATCATGTAAAATATCACAATAATTCTATAATGGAGCTATTTCATTTAGGTATCATTCCACCTGCAATTTTGATGAGAAAAGAGATATCTTCTATAATTTTAAGTGATTTATATCCACAAAGAAAAGAGAAATTAAAAAAGATATTTCAAAATTTATCTACCTCTTCGGGAGTTATAGATGAGTTTAAAAGTGAAGATTTTTATGATGGATTGATGAACTTATACCAAACATCATCTTTAACATAATAAATTTTATGTTGACAAGTGGAAAAACTACCATTATTTAAAGTTCAAGAGAAAAAGTATTTTTACTCGTTTATCTTTTTAGTTTTTCTTATAAACATATATTTCCAATATCAAAACTACAAAACTTTTATTAAAGATGAAGTTTTTAAAACAGATGCAACAATAATAAATATTTATCAAAAAGAGAAATATTATGTTTTAAAACTAAAAAGTAGTAACTTTGTTGCATTTACCCCATCATATACTGCTAATATTTATAAAAAAAATGACACTATTAATATCTATCTTATCACTACTAATATTACATTTTTAGAATATCTAAAAGGTTTTTATACAAAAAGTTTCAATATCGTAAAAATAAAAAATCAAAATAACTCAAAACTATATATAAAAAATTTTATAAAAAACCAACATACAAATGTAGATATGAGTTCACTTTATCAAGCTTTATTTTTAGCTATACCTGTAAGTAGTGATTTAAGAGAAGTATTTAGTAACTATGGTATATCACATCTTATAGCAATATCAGGTTTTCATCTAGGTATCATAAGTTTTGTACTATATTTTTTACTTCACATTATCTATAATCCTATACATAAAAAATATATTCCATATAGAAATAAAAGATTTGATATTATGATTGTAGTGACTTTTTTATTATTTGAGTATTTGATCTTGATTGATACTGTACCCTCTTTTTTAAGAGCTTTTATTATGTTTTTATTTGCTTTGTTTTTGTTAAGAAACAACATAAAGTTAGTATCTTTTGAAACTTTATTAATTGTTGTTTTAACTATAATTGCTCTATTTCCAAAACTTTTATTTTCACTCTCGCTTTGGTTTAGTGTAGCAGGTGTATTTTATATTTTCTTATTTATAAAGTATTTTAATAATATAAACAGATATATCCAAATATTTATATTTAATTTTTGGATATATTTTGCACTAAATCCTATAATTCACTATTTTTTTACCACAACTTCTTATGAGCAACTTATCTCACCTATTTTAACTATATTATTTACAATTTTTTATCCACTTGTAGCTATTCTTCATATTTTAAATATAGGTTGGTTATTTGATGATATGTTGATAACAATAATGAGTATTAAAATAGATAGCTTTGATATAGCTACACCCCTTTGGTTTTTTACACTATACCTCTTTATTAGTTTTTTATCAATATTTTACAAAAATGTATTTATTGTTTTAAATATTCTATTTGTCTCTTTTAATATATATCTATTTACCTAAAATTAGTACAATCATATGATAAGTTTTACTTAAGATTAAAGGAAATAGCTTTAATAGCAAAGTAGTTTTTATCTATTTTTAGATTAAAATATATTAATTTATGGCTCTTAATCTTCAAATCACGCGTAATTTCTTTGTTAATCTTAAGTAAAACTTATCATATGATTGTACTAACCTAATGCCTTATCTAAAGTATATCTCATATCTTCATCAAGATCAGCCATATTTTTTCTCATCCATTGTAAATAGCCACTATCTTTAGAAGCAATATCTAAAATATCTTCACCCTTATATTTACCAAACTTAAATTTTGTTATAAGTACAGGAGTTTTTGTAAGTTCTGCTAACTTTTCCATTGGACTATATTCTGGATATGTTTGGCTACATCTAACTACAAGTTGTCTTAAAAATAATTTCATAACCAATACATCACCTATAGCATCATGAGCTTTTATGGTTATATTTAAACTATTAGCTTCACTTTGTTCTGTTTTATAAAGTTCCAAAGCATATCTTATATATTGAAGTCTATGATATGGAAGTTCACAATAAAGATGTTTAGCACATCTTAAAGTATCTATTAAAGTATATTGATTTACAAATCCCTCTTTTTCTAACATACCTAAATCAAAATTTATATTATGTGCTATTAGATAATTTGTACTATTATTTAGTTCTAAAAGTTTATTGTAAAAATTTGTTTGTACAAATGGTGGTTTGTTTTCAATTAAATTAGGAGTTATATTATGCACCTCCATCGCTTCAATTTTTATAGGTATAGTTGTACTACAAAGTTCATCATAAACCTCAATCTCATTTTTACTTTTTATAATCATACCACCAATTTGTATGATTTTATCTTCATCACTTGCACCTGTTGTTTCTGTATCAAAAAGTATATAATTTGCCATTTTGCCTCTTTTTAAAATATATCTGGAATATCAGCATCAAATTGTGGTTGTTGCTGTTCTATTTGTACTTGACTGTTTTGATTGTTTGTTTGCATCTCTTCAGGTATCTCAACATGCGTATCCATCTGCACTGCATCTGATTCATATGCTGTAATCTCTGGTGGCTTACTATACTTATCTTCTTGATCAACAAACTTTGTAAGCTCTTTATGAAAATCCAATTTAACAGTACCTGTTGAACCATTTCTTTGTTTACCTATAATAATCTCTGCTTCCTCTATAGGTTTATCTATAAAAGCACTTTTATAAGGTGGGTCTTCCCCTTTATCTAAAGACTCTTTCTCTTTTCTTTGCTCATCTCTCTCTTTATATATATCATCTCTATATACAAACATAATAATATCAGCGTCCTGCTCAATAGCACCAGACTCTCTAATATCACTTAACATAGGACGCTTATCTGGACGCCCCTCTAATCCTCTATTTAACTGAGAAAGTGCAACAATTGGTATATCCATCTCACGAGCAAGAAGTTTTAACCCACGGCTAATCTCATCAACAGTAAGTCGTCTATCGCTTCCACCTGTTCCACTCATAAGTTGTAAATAATCGACTATTATAAGTTTTATATTATTATTTTCATTTTTTGCTATTTTTCTAGCCCTTGCCCTTAGTTGATTTATATTTACATTTCCACTATCATCTACAAAAAGTTTTTTATTACTTAAATCTTCAAATGCAGATTCAACTTTTTTTGCTTGATCAACATTTAGATCACCTTTTCTTACATTTTGTAGTGGTATTTGCGTTTTTGCACTTAGAAGTCTTATCATAAGTTGAGTTTCTGGCATCTCTAAAGAAAAGAATATAACACCATCTCCTTTTTCTAAATTTTGCAAAGTAGTATTAAGTACAATAGATGTTTTTCCCATAGCAGGTCGTGCAGCTATAATAATCAAATCACCAGCATTAAAACCTGTAGTTTTTCTATCAAGTCCAACAAAACCTGTAGTTTGACCAGTAAGATAACTATTACCTTTAGCTTGCATTTTTATGATATGTTCTTTTGTATTTGATATAACAGTTTGCATATCTTTTAACTCGCTACTAGCACTATCCATAGTTATATTATATAATTGATTTTGCACTTTATCTACTGCGTCTAAAGCTGTAACTTCATCTTCTATTGTAAGTTTTTTTATATCTGTTGCTAAGGTTATTAGTTCTCTTTTAACAGCACCATCTTTTATCTCTTTTACATAAGCCATCGTGTTTGAGATTGGATTTGCTGATAATATTTCGATTAATATACTATCACTAACTTCACTACTATCAACTCTTTTTCGTATAAAATCTTCATCAATTGGCATACCGTCATGATTTAAAGTTTCCATAACTGCAAAAACTTTTTGATGAGCAGGAAGATAAAAATCAGTAGGTTTTAATATACCTAAAATATCTTCTAGTATATCTTGATCAAACAATATTGAGCTAAGAACTGCCCTTTCAATATTAAGTGAATAGATATTATCCATATATTTTGCCTTTATTATCTCTATCTTTTTTCATTTTAAATAAGAATGTATTTTATCTAAATGAGTCTAAAAATGTGTTTCAATAGGATTTTAATTTTAT
>JAYEPD010000213.1:3667-7096 GCA_034723675.1 Campylobacterota bacterium | reverse complement strand
TAAAAGATATAAAAATTATACTTATGATTACAAGAGAAACTAAAACTTCAAAAAGAGTAAAAGCTTTTTTGTTAATTATCATCTATTGGCAATTGGATTTTAAAAGAAGCACCTTTGTATTTAACATTTTCATATTTATATGATTTGTTTGAAACAGTAAGATTACCTTTCATATGTTCATTTATCATTTGAGAACTCATATAAAGCCCTATACCAGTACCTTGTCTTTTATGTTTTGTTGTAAAGTATGGTTCAAAAATTTTATCTTTTATATTTTCAGGTACTCCACCTGCGTTATCTTTTATAATTATATATATATTTTTTTCATCTTTTTCTATCTCTATAAATAAGTATTTTTTTTCATTGATACTACTTTCTAATGCATCTATTGCATTATTTATTATATTCATAAAAACTTGAATCAATTCACCTTCATAAGTATTAATCTCAATGTTTTCAATTGAATATATAAGCTTTATATCTCTATTGTCTATTTTAGAACTTATTAAATTAATAGTTTTATCTAAAACATCTTTAATAAAAAATTTATTTTTACTATTGTTTGATTTAAAGAAATTTCTAAAATCATCGATTGTTTTGGATAAATGGTTTGCTGAATTATTAATTTGAGTCAATAAACTATCTTCATTTTCTTTTGTAGAGATACCATACTCTCTTTCTATTTGTATACCTGAAGCAGCTGTTGTTATAACACTTAATGGTTGTCTCCATTGATGGGCTATATTCTCTAACATCTCACCCATAGCAGCCATTTTTGATTGTTGTTCTATTATCATCTTATTCTCTTTTAACTCTTTTTCAAGTAGCTTTTGAGATGTAATATCATCATACATACCTAAAATACCAATAACCTTATTATCACTATCTAAAATTGGAACTTTAGATGTTATTAGATAAGAAACCCTACCATCAACACTTATTTGTTCCTCTTCATATCTAACTTTTGCTTTATTATTTACCATTACATCTTTATCATCTTCTACATAAAGATTTGCACTATCTTTCCAAACCATATCAAAATCAGATTTTCCAAGAATTTCATCTTGTGTATCTAATTTAGCATCAAGTAAAAACTGTTTATTAGCTCCTAAATATATACCATTTTTATCTTTCCAAAAAATTCTCAAAGGTGCGATATCTAAAAGATTATTGATAAATAGTTTAGACTCATTTATATCTACAATACTTTTTTTAAGTTTATTTTGATTATCAAATAGTTCTCTCTCTTTTCTTATAACATGATTTATAATATAAATACTAATCATAAACAATAATGACAAAAATATAACTGTAGAAACTATAGAAAACAAATTTATATTTTTTATGTATTCATCTTGTAAATTTGTTTTTATCTCGTACTCATCATCAAATGATTTTATAACAAACTCTTCATTTTGTAACAAGAACTCTACAGAATCTATAAACTCTTGTAACTGCAAATAAAATTTTGTTTTGTTTTCCTCTTTATAAGCTTCACCTAAAACTTGTAGAGTTGGTTTATTTTTTAATTTTTTAATAAAAAAATCATCTTTTATTATAGCTCTTATACTATTTATCTCTTTTTCACAAATATACCATCCATGTATTGATTGTTTTCTATTTTTTATTTTATTTTTAAATGTTAAAATTGAATCTTCCCATTGTTGTGAAGATTCTAACAGATAAGAAGATGTCAATAATTTTCCAGTATGATTTTTCACTTTCAAAAAAGAGTTATGTGTATCTC
Source organism: Campylobacterota bacterium (assembly GCA_034723675.1). Classification (GTDB taxonomy): domain Bacteria; phylum Campylobacterota; class Campylobacteria; order Campylobacterales; family Arcobacteraceae; genus JAIOSF01. Next base: position 5,349 of record JAYEPD010000213.1, on the reverse strand, counting down.
CTAAAAGTTTTATATCTTTGTTTAAATCATTTAATATAAATAAAAAAACTAACAATACTATTGTACTTAGTACCGATAATATACCTAAAAGAATAAATCCTATTTTAGATAAAGATGATATTTTACTTTTTTCAAACAATTAAAATCCTTAATTATTAATAGATGCTTTATAAAAAGCAATTTGTTTTTCTCTACCTAATTTATCTGTTAATATATCCCATTCAATAGATGCTCTATTTAGTGCTTCTTTTGTTGTATACTCTTTTTTTATCGCTAAATCTATATACTTACTAATTATATTATAATATCTAGTTGCACCTGGTATTCTTATATCTACCATTACATTTTTATTATTTAGTGACTCTTTTATAGTTGCAAGATACTCTTTTGCATCTTGTTCTTTAAATCCCATATTAACCAAATCTTTATAATTATCAAAATGTGAATATCGTGAAGGGTTTACACCAGTCCAACCCAAAGTGGTAAGTTTGCTAGTCATACTTTTTGAACCCATATATGATGCAAATTCAAATGCTAACTTTTTGTTTTTTGATTCTTTATTCACAAACATAGTCCAGTTTCCACTTATAGAAGAAACATTGTTATAAAACTCTTCCCATCTATTTGTTTCATAATTATAAACATTTTCATTACCAGGTAAAACAGCATAACCTACTTTATCTTTTACAACAGATATATCTGAATTTATTGACATAGTCCCTATATTTGCCCAATCTATTGCCATAGCAACTTCACCACTAATAAAACTATCTCTTACACTTCCTGGAGAAAAGTTAAGTATCTCTTTTGGAGTATATCTCATAATAGATATATATTCATCTAGTGCTTTTATAAAAGCAGGGTTATTTATATTTGGTTTCATATTTTCAGGATTGAAGTAAAAACCTTTATTATTTGGATGTTTTGCATAAGCAGCAGCTCTTGTAAAAAATTGCAACATTGTACCGTAGCCTTTGAGTCTACTTCCTGCTATTCCATACTCAATCTCACCATCACCATCCCAATCCCAAGCATTAAAAAACTTTGCAACTTCTTCATACTCTTTCCAAGTTTTTGGTACAGCTAGTTCATATCCAAACTCTTTTTTAAATCTCTCTTGATAAGATTTATTTTCAAATATATCTTTTCTATAATATAAATTTATACAATCCCCATCATAAGGGATACCATATATTTTATTATTCCAAGAGAGTACATTTTTTTTATATATAGGAAGTACATCTTCCCAATCTAGTTTATCTTTTACCCACTGTGGTAATTCTTCTATATGATTATTTGATAGTAATTTTCCAGACCAACTTGATATTGAGACAAATATATCATAATTTATATTTTCATCTTCAAATGATTCTTGTGTTTTTTGTATAGTTTGAGACCAACTAGGAGTTACTATATTTACTATAGCACCTGTTTTATTTTCAAACTCTTTTACTTCTGTTAAAAAAGGTCCTCGTATTGTTTTTCCTGCTAACTTAGGTACAATTAATTCAATTGATTGACCTTCATACTCTTTGACATTTGTCATATCTTTATCTTTAGATTCACAACCATTAAACAAAAGAAAAATCGACAAAATAGATATAACTATAAAATAATTTTTTGCTATCATAATAAAACCTTTAATTTTTTAGATTATATCAAAAAAAATCTAAAATAACTAT
>JAYEPD010000213.1:0-3567 GCA_034723675.1 Campylobacterota bacterium | reverse complement strand
CCTTTTTTAATATGTAAATCATCATATTTGTAAACCTGTGTATTATAAACATCACTATTTGTATTTACCTTTGGTTCAAAGTTAAATATCATCTTTCCTACATTTAAAGCCCCTACAAAAACCATATAAAACAGCTTATCTTCTGTAGTTTTACACTCTAAAATAACTCTCTCATTTTCAATAAAAAGATTCTCTTGTTTTTTTAGATATGTAAAATTTACAGGATAAAGTTTACCAGGTACATGAATGAGCTTAGTTACTTGACAATTGTAACTAGCATGATACCTATGATAGTCTTTAGGGCTTAAATAGAAGTTGATAAAATCTCCATCTTTCACTTTTTGAAAATCATCATAAAAAATCTCATCTGTAAGTAACTCTTTTAAATTATAACTCATACCTTTTATTTGCAAAGCAGTTCCCTCTTCTATTTGCCCCTGTTGCGTTACAAAACTGTCTGCTGGAGAGATAAAAGTATCTAAACTATGGTCAATATCTCTTATAACATTCAACTCTCTTGTAAAGAGTTTGTTTAGTGTTTTATAACTACTTGGATCTTGAAATTCATGCATATCTAAACCTAGTAAGTTAACATAACTATTGTTTATAAAGTTTTGTATAAAAGTTGGGAACTCTTTTGTTGCGAATTTATGAAAAACATTTGATATTTTATTTGTAATATGCATTTTTACTCCACTATTTCATTTTCATTTGGTACTAAGATATACAACATACCTTTCTCTTTCATCTTACCTGCTAATGCTTCTGCTTTATCATCTCCACCAAAAAACAAATCTGCCCTTATCTTACCTTTTATAGCACCACCTGTATCAGCTGCTATCATAAGTTGATTTATTGGTTCTTCTGTTATAGGATTTGTTGTATTTAAAAATACTGGAAAACCCAAAGGTATCATATCTCTATCAACTGCTAAGTTTCTTAAAGGTGTAAGTTGTGTACCTAAGCTTCCTGTAGCAAGTTTTGAATTTTTATTAAAAAAGATATAACTCTCATTTAAATTCATAACCTCATCAGCCTCTTTTGGATTTTTGATAAGCCACTCTCTTATAGTTTGCAATGAGACATCTTCTTTTTTAATTGCACCAATTTCTATAAGTTTTCTACCTATACTATAATACTTTCTACCATTTTGAGCTCCATATCCCACATTTATAATCTTACCATTTTCAAGAAGTACTCTTCCGCTACCTTGGATATGTAAAAAAAACAGATCAATTTTATCATCAACAAAACAGATTGGTTTTAGATTTACATCAGTTCTAAAATCTTTATTTTCTATAGTTTCTCTAGTGTCATAAGGGATGATTTTATTATTTTTAAATTTTCCTCTTAATTTATACTTTTTAAGTTCAGCATAAGCTGTAGTCATATCTATAGTTAAAAGGTCATTTGGTACTTCATATATAGGGTACTTATATCTTTTGGTTTGATAATAGCTACCATTTAATGTTGGTTCATAGTATCCAGTTATCAAACCATCTTCATCACCCTCATCATCAATAAGTTGATATGGTGTAAAGTTTGATTTAAAAAAACTTTTTCCATCTTCTGCTATTTTAGCACTTTGGCATACTAGTGTTAATGTATCATCACTTATTGAATTTACACAATCTTTAACAAATACTTTTAGTGATCTATTTAAATCATCTGCTTCAAACCCCTCTAAATCCTCCCAATCTACTTTTTTCATATTAGCTTGTGATATTTGAGGTTTTTGTTCTATTTTAGAGGAACAACCTGTAAATAGAAAAAAAGATACTCCTATAAAAATAAAAATATTTAATATAAATTTCATATAACTAATTCTCGTTTTAATTTTTCTTGATTTATTTTTAGTATTGTTTGTTTTTTAATAGCTTCAAACCTTTCATTGTCACAATGTAACTCTAACATTATTTTATCCTCATCTATATCTGATGATTTTAAATCATAATATTTAAACTCTTTTTTAGTAAGTTTTCTTTTTAATACCTCTTTTATAATCTCTTCACTTTTTAACTCACCAACTAATTTATTTATATCTTTTGTTAGCTCTTGTGTAAATTTTCCCATTTTTATATCCATTTTTCTAGTATTTTTATATCATCATAACTTGTCATATCAAGTTGTATTGGTGTAACAGATACAAAGTTATCATCTACAGCTTCAAAATCACAACTTTTACCATCTACTTTTTGCCAAATAAGTGGATGCAATCCTATCCAGTATACCTCTTCACCTTTTGGTGAACTGTATCTATGTGAATCATTTCCATACTCCCTATAACCTGCATTTGTTATCTTAATCCCTTTGCATTCTTCTATTGAGCAGTATGGTATATTTATATTAAGTAGTTTTCTTTTACCCAATGGAAATTTACCATCAAGTATTTTTTTTGCCATTTGTGTTACTGTTTTAACAGCAAGTTCATATTCCCAAGCATTTTTATTTACTTTATCTATATCATTAAATACTTGAGATACAGCAATTGCAGGAACACCTTGAAGAACAGCTTCACTAGCACCTGCTACTGTTCCACTATAAGTGATATCTTCACCCATATTAGAACCTATATTAATTCCACTTATTACAAGATCAGGCTTTGAATCTTCATCAAAAAGATTATTAAGTCCTATAAAGACACAATCTGTTGGTGTACCATCATCCATCTTATAGTAGTCATCATCAACACCTATAAGTTTCATAGGTCTAGTTAATGTCATACTATGAGCTGATGCTGACTTTTCTGTTGCAGGTGCAACAACAACCAACTGAGCTACATCTTTTAATCCCTCAACTAACTTAGTTAATCCTTTTGCATCCCAACCATCATCATTTGTTAAAAATATTTTTTTATGTTTCATATTATATTATACTATAAATGTGATAATATATTGTTTTAAATAAGTTTATCATTTATAGTATCATGTGCCACAGCACTTTTTTTAGTCCATATTTTAAATATCTCACAAGCAACTTTAGCACCCTCACCATTGGCTATAGCAAACATTGTTTTAGCTCCACTTGCAAGTCCTGCTACATATAAGTTTTCAGATATTTTATTGTTCATATTTTCCAAAGCTACTTTATTTGGTTTCATTACATCTGTATGCTCTATTACATTTACCAAAGAGCAATCTATATCAAACTTATGCATACCTGTTGCAATTACTACTATTTTTGCTTCATAATTGTTAAGTGATGTTGCTATTTTAAAACTATCCCTTGCTTTTTCTATTTTTATAACAGTATCATTTACAACTTCACAACTTTTGAATTTACTTAATTGTATTTTCATTTTTTCATATAAAGCATCTCCACCTATACCAAAATCCACACCAGTAAGATTAAAAAAACTAGCTTTTAAAATATCACTTTTACCATTGTCTAACATAAGGTACTTTTTATTTTTTGCCCACTCTTGTGTGTTTTCTACAGAGGTCAATGTTAAAGCACAACCATATCCAGCAGCACCACCACCTATTATTAATACATCATACATAGTCAATCCTTTTTAATGATTTTATCAAATAATTCATTAAATTAATTCAAGAGCATCTTTATATT
>JAYEPD010000212.1:0-21429 GCA_034723675.1 Campylobacterota bacterium | reverse complement strand
TAATAAATTTTAAACGATGGCAAGATGAAATTATAGATATAAAATTATTAGAATATTTAGGATAGTAATTAGAGTTTAATTAGTTGTGGATACTTACCACTGTGTCACATCTTTGGGATCTAGCTCTCCGAAAATAGAAAATTTTCTTAGAAAGTTTTGGATAGTTTTATTAAACAAGAAGTTTTGAACATATTTTTTAATATCTTCATTAGAGTTTATCGCTTCTATAAAATAGGATTTTTTAAGCTCAAACATCACCACATCTGTTTTGGCTTTAAAAGAGGCTGAGATATTTCCATCTTTTATTAAAGATTTTACTCCAAATATCTCACCTTGATACATAGTTGAAAGAGTTATCTCACTCTCCCTTATCGTATCCAGTACATCGACTTCTCCTGTGTATATTACAAAAAGACTCTTTCCAACTGAGCCTTTTTTAACAATCTCTTCCCCTTTAGAATATCTATGTATCTCTATATTTTCACATAGTTCTGAAAGTGTTTTTTTTCTAAAAAAGAAAATATCTGTATGTTTTCTAAGGTATTATATATCTCTGAAGTATTCATAAACTTTACTAGACCTTTTTATTTAATATAGTGAAACTAGAAATTTTAAGTCTTTTTTATAGCTTACTTATTAGCAGCAGCAATAAGCGCTGCTAACTCATCATCATCAACTATATCACTATTGTTATCTCCAGATAGATGTTTAGCACTACTTGCAAATTTTCCATTTTCAGGGTCTATGTTATTTACAACTCTTTCTATCTTTTGTCTACTAGCATCTTGTGCTTGCATAGATTCTAAAGTGATAAAAATATTGTTTTTTATACCATCTATCTCATTATCTAAGTTTTTACTATATTTTAGATTGTCTAGTTTTTCTATTACTACATCCAAATGGTTCATAACATCATTTGTCATTTTTTCAGATTCTTCTATCACTTCGCACAGTTGTGAAACGATATTTAAATTATCTTCCATATTATACTTCCTTATTGCATCTTAGCTCTTTTATGTGATTTAAAGTACCAAATATTCTCATTGATTCTATCTCTACTTTTTTAGCAAATCCGTTAATTGTATCATTAGATTGATTATTTGTGCTTGAATTCATCAAATCTTTTAAATATAAATATAAATTTTTATTTAATTCTTTAAGTTTATTGATCTCTTTATCATCAATATTAGGATTTTCTTTTTTTATTTTGATAAGCCAATCATCTAGCTGTTTAAATTCTTTTACAGTACTGTCATTTTTATCAGCAAGTCTGGCATAAACATCATCTTTATAATTAAACAAATCAACTTTTAATTCAGCTATATCATATATCAAGTCAACATCACAAACTTGTTTTCTAGTCTCTTGTAAAAAGCTAGCTTTTGATGCAGCATTTACAAGTCTATCAGACATATTTTCAATATTTTTCGATAAATCTGATATATCAGTTGCAACTGATGTGTTTTTTTGTGTAGCACTATCAAGTTGTGTTACTGCTTCATTTATTTGTTCAATTGTATTTATCTGTTCATTTGATGATTTTGAAACTTGATCAATTCTTTTGGTTGTGCTTTGTATGTTTTTATTTAGTTCTTGATAACCCTCAATCATATTATTTGATACAGTTTTACCTTTATTTGCTTTTTCAATTGCATTTTCAACTAATGCTTTTATCTCATTTGCAGCTTCTGCACTTCTTGATGCTAGATTTCTAACCTCTTGGGCTACAACAGCAAAACCTTTTCCAGCCTCACCTGCTGTTGCTGCTTCTACTGCTGCATTTAAGCTTAAGATATTTGTTTGAAATGCTATTTGATCGATAACTTCAATCGCTTCACTTATAGAACTAACCTCTTGTACTATATTGTCCATAGCATCAGATGTAGAATTTGCTAATTTTTCACCATTTGAAGCAGATAGTTTAACATTGTCGGCTAAATTTGACATCTCATTTGTATTTTTTGTATTTGCTTTTATAGTTTTTGTCATATCATCAAGTGCATGTGCAGTTTCTTTTAAAGAGTTCGCTTGTGTATTTGATGAAGAGGAGAGCCCTTGAGATGAATCAGTTAGTGTATGTGTACTATTGTTTAATTGATCACCTGTATTTAAAATCATCGCTAATATTTCTGAAGTATTATTACCAACAAGTTTTATACCAGCAGTTACAGCACCTAAGTCTCCATAGATACCATTGTCATCTATTTTGTAGTCATATTTCGATTGACTATAGTTTCTTAAAGTTATATTTATCTTATCAAGTGTTGTTTTTACATTTTTTAACATAAAGTTAAGGTTGTTTTTCATAGCTTCAACATGAGGATTTGCTGCTGTTGAAGTTACTTCATATACAAAAAAACCATTTGCTGCTTTTTGTAATACATCATTTGTCTCATTTATAACAATCTCATCTTTTTTCAAACCATCATTAACTTTATCCATATAGGTATTAAATAGTTTTGCAACTTCACCTATCTCATCATCTGTTTTTATATCTAACTTAAAGCTTGTGTCCATCTGTTCAGAGTTTATTAGTTTCTCAAATCCCTTTTTTAAACCATCTATTGGTTTAGTTGCACGATTTACTACAAAAAATATTATTGATATAGTTATCCAACCTAAAATAGTAGATGCAATGATGATATTCCATATTATACTTTTTAAACTCTCATCAGAATCGCTTAAAGAAAATGTCAAATCCATAACACCAATTATATCACCCTCATTTTGATTGGCATGACACATTAAACAATCTTTTGTTGCTATCATTGGTTTAATCATTCTTAAATCATGATCTTCCCCATCATCTATCTCTATAATTTGATCTTTTTTTGATTTGAATGAACGAAGTATATTAGTATCTTTTGTAAATGGCGCATCAGGTGCATACATCTCTATCAATGCTTTACTTTTTGCTATATATAGATGTTTTACCCCATTGATTTTAGAAGCTTCTTTTTCAGCTTTTTTAATCTGTACAGGGTCTCCTGTATTCATAGCATTTCTTAGACTTTGAAAAATAGCACTATTTAACATGTCTAGATTTTTTTTAGTAGTTTCAATATTGTCATCTTTTACTTTAGTTACAGTTGATATCAAAACTGCTAAACTACTTAGTGACATCAAAATAAACATCCAAAATATTATTTTTGTACTAATTCTTTTATTTATTAAATTAAACATTATTGCCTTTCTTTCTTTTTTATATATTTAAAATTGAGAATAGTTTATTTTCAAGCTCTTTTAAATTGTTAAAAGGTTTTTCAATATAGCCATCAGCTTCTAACTCTTGACTTTTTTTTATTTTATTTTCTGTATTATAAGCAGTCATTAATACAACTTTAGTATGAGGCTGTGTTGTTTTTATCTTTGTTAATACATCAAATCCATTCATAATTGGCATCATAATATCAACTAAAACTAAATCAGCTCCAACACTATTAATCTCTTTAATCGCATATTCAGGATCTGAAAAAATTCTAATATCTAATTTTCCTGATTTTCTTAAAAATCTATCTAAAATATCAGAGATACTTAACTCATCATCAATTATAACTACTTTTTTCATATTGTTTACCTTTAATTCATTTTTATTTTAGCATATGTTTATTAAATTTAGTCTTTTGTAAGTCTTATTTTAAATTGTATCGTATAGTACGGTAATAACATTAAAACACATTATTTCTTGACTTTCTAACAAAATACAAACTCGCTATCAGTGTAAAGCTCGTATAAATATGACACAATTTTAGCACAATAAAACCAAAAAAGAAGCAATAGTAAAATTTCAATTTTGCGAGAATTTATTTTTACATCATTTTAGAAAATTAAATCTTTAAACAAAAAAAGCTCTTGCTATTTCAATTCTATCTTTAGTGCTTAGTGTTCCCAGTTGTTCTTTTATCTCTGGAAATAAACAATTTTCTAGGTTTAAAATTTTAGTCCACATTTTGGAAAGATTTGAAGATAATTTTGGTATAATATTTTCCATAAGTTGAATCTCTTTTTCTGAATTTTGGGCTACAAAATTATAAGTTTTTTTGCTAATTTGCAAGTGGCTCTAGATGAAATTATATAAAATAATATTATTAGGATTGAAATATATGAAGAATTTAAGTATTAGAAACAAATTAGTCTTGCTTTTTACTATCATTGTCATTATGATTATGATCTCTGTATCATTAATACTACCAAAAATTAAAAATACGATTATTGATGACAATAAAGAAGATATGATTAGTAATACAAAACTTGTATCAGTAATGACTAAGTCACTATTTGACAATTCTATAAAAAATTATCTAAGAGGTATCTCAGAAACACATTTAAATACAGTAAATTACTTTTATAGTCAATACAAAAAAGGGATAATAAGTGAAAAAGAAGCGATTCAAAAATGTGAACAGTTACTATTATCTCATAAGATTGGAAAATCTGGATATATAACTTCTGTTGATATTTCAAAAGGTAGTAAAAATATAACTTTAGCTATTCATCCCAAGGCAAAAGGGAAAGATATATCAAAATTTCAATTTGTTCAAGATATGTCAAATAAAAAAAATGGATATATGGAGTTTGAATGGAAAAATCCTAAAGAGAAAAGTAATAGATTAAAAGTTATGTATATGTCTTACTTTAAATCATGGCAATGGATTGTAAATGCAGCACCATACAAAAGTGAACTTTATTCTCTTATGGATATAGATGAATTTAGAAAAAGTATAAGTCAAACAAATCTTTCAAAAAATGGTGATAAAATTTTTGTTGTATTTGATATGAAAGGTGAACTAATATATCATCCAACTATGAGTGGTAAAAGTTCTCTTAACTTTCAAGATAAAAACACTGGTAGGTATTTTGCTAGAGATATACTTGATGATATTAAGAATTCAAAAAATGGTGAAAAATACAGAGGATGGCAAGAGTTTTCATTTAGTTCTTACGGGATAGATGAAAAAATAATGTACTATATATATTTACCAAAATATGATTGGATAGTAGGTTCTATTGTAAATAAAGATAAGGTTTTAGAATCATATAACAAATTATTAAACTATTTGGGTATTGTTTTTATTATATTACTTTTAGCTATAGTTTTATTAATTTTATTTTCAACTAAATATATAAATAATAGAATTAAGTATCTTACAGATGCAGCTGATAATTTATCAAATAATAACTATGATTTTGTATTAGAAAAGCATTCAGCTGATGAGATAGGAGTACTTGAGGACTCATTTAATAATGCAAAAGAAAAGATTAATAACTTAACACAAATACAACAAGAACTAAATAAAAATCTTGAAATTAGAATTAAAGAAGAGGTTGAAAAAAATACTCAGATACAAGAGCAACTTTTTAAATCAGAAAAATTAGCAAGTATGGGAGATATGATAGGAAATATAGCACACCAATGGAGACAACCACTTTCTGTTATATCAACAGCCTCTACTGGTATAATTATGCAAAAAGAATATGGTATATTGGATGAAACTAATCTTATTGATACATGTAATAAAATAAATGACAACGCTCAATATCTATCAAAAACAATAGATGATTTTAAAAACTTTATCAAAGGGGATAGAACTAAAAAACTCTTTAGTTTAAAAAATGATATAGATAGTTTTTTACATTTAGTAGAGGGTTCAATTAAAAATAATAATATAAATGTGATATTAGATTTACAAGAAGATATAAAAATAGATGGCTATGAAAATGAACTAACACAATGCTTAATCAATATCTTCAATAATGCAAAAGATATATTAAAAGAAAAGATTTCTAACAATGAAGATAGACTTATATTTATAATAACTTCTACAAATAAAAATAAGGCAATTATAAAAATAAAAGATAATGGTGGAGGGATACCTACTGATATTATAAATAAAGTATTTGACCCATACTTTACAACCAAGCACCAATCAAAAGGGACAGGATTAGGTCTTCATATGACATATAATTTAATAGTTGATGGTATGAATGGAACTATTGAGGCTCATAATGTAGAGTTTGGATACGAAGATAAAGAGTATGCTGGTGCTGAATTTATTATTTCTATACCAATAAGTTAGTAAAGCTATTGACTTAATTCTTAATCATTCAGCAACTTCCCTCCCCTAGCTTCATAATTGAACCTTATGTTCTATTTAATACATACTATTCATGTGCTGATAAAAGTTTAGTAGTTATTGATAATAAAAAAGGTGCATAAAAAATAAATAGGTTTAGCGACACGATTTATTAATAATGCAATCTATTTTATATAAGTTATGTTTCAAATTAGCATCTCTTAGATAAATCCCTTAAAATAAGGGATATTAAGACAACGGAAGCGTTATTTTAAATACTGCCCCATCATCTTCATTGTAAGCTTCTATTGTTCCATTGTTTTGGTCATTAATAATTTTTTGTGCAATACTAAGTCCTACCCCCATACCAGAAGAGTTTTTACTCCCTTTAAATGGTTCAAATATATGTTCTATTATATCTTTATCTATCCCACCTGCATTGTCTTTAAATATAACAAATATATATTTTTCATCTTCACTTATATCAACAAAAAATTTTCTATCGTTAAAATTTTTTATTTTTATTAATTCATCTATTGCATTATTTATAATGATAACCCAAACTTGTTCAATCCTTTGCACATCAATATTTGCGTTAAAAGTGAGTAAGTTTTTATCTGTATTTATATCAAATTTAGTGCCATTTATATAAAAGTTAGTTGAATGTTTAAGTTTATTCCATGCTAATGTAGCTGCTGTTACTATAGTTGAATAGATATTGAAATTTTCTTTTTCTGTAGTTTTTTGTACTGATATATCTTTCATAGTATTTACAATATTTGCAATTCTATTTATACCATCATTTACTTTTTCTAATGATGTTTGTATATCTTTTTTTATAGTTTCATCTTTTAAGTTTTCTATATCATAACCTATCATCTCAACATTTGCTTTAACATAAGTAAGAGGTGTATTTATCTCATGTGTTATACCAGCTGCTAATTTTCCTGTTGCACTAAACTTTGCATTTATAACCATCTGTTCAAGGTTTTGTTTTTGTTCTAACTCTAATGCTTGTTTTAATATAAGTGGTTCTAAAGATGATTTTAAAATGTCTAATAATTTTCTTATATTTAATGGTTTTGAAACAAATTTTGAAACCCCTAAATCAATCGCTTCATATAGATGAGAAGCATCACTATGTGCTGTTGTTATAACTATGGGTATATCGTAATCTAACTCTCTGATTTTACGACACATATCTAAGCCGTTTAATTTTGGCATATTAATATCTGTTATAATAATATCAATATTATGTTTATTTTCTTTATATTTTTTTAGACCTTCTTCTCCATTTTCGGCTAGGATAATATCTTTAAATATATTTATAAAAAAAGAATAAACAACTTTACTTAATTCTTTTTCATCTTCAACATATAGTGCTGTAAAGTTTTTTAACATAAATAACCTTTTAAATTGTGGTATTTTTAGAGATGCCCTATATGCTATAAAGCTTTTATATGTTATTATAATTATTCTAAATAATAAATTAACTTAAAGTGGATAAATGATAGTAGGAATAGAAGGAAAAGTTGTAAAAAAGGAACCAACATTTGTACATCTAAATGTCAATGGTTTAGTTTATGAAGTATTTATATCTATAAATTGTAGTTCAGCTATAATTGATAGTGATATTAAACTTCTTACAACACAAATAATTAAAGAAGAGAGTAATAACTTATATGGTTTTTTAGATATAAATGAGAAAAAACTTTTTGATACAGTTATAAAAATAAACGGAATTGGACCTAAAGTAGCAATGGCTATATGCAGTACTTTTACACCAAGTTCTTTTGAACAAATAGTAAACTCAAACGATATAAGTATGTTAAAAAGAGTACCAGGGATTGGACCTAAGGGTGCTAGTAGATTACTAGTAGAACTAAGTGGATTTGTTGTGGATATAAATAACAATGAAGTATCAAATGAGGGTGCTAGTCAAGCTATTATGGCATTGGAATCTTTAGGTTTTAAAAAAGATCAAATAAATAAAGCTTTATCTTTATGTTCAGCATCTGATACAGCTGGTTTAGTTAAAGAAGCCTTAAAAAAGCTACAAAAATAAAATTAGAAAATAGGAAAAATTAAAGTGAAAATAGCAATAATTTTTGGTAGTCAAAGTTATGAACATGAGATAAGTATAGTAAGTGCTATAGCTATGAAAAAAGTTTTAAAAGATGAGCTTATATATATATTTATAGATAAAAACAGAGAGTTTTATCTAATACCAACAGATATTATTAAATCAAATTTATTTAGTAGTGGTGAGTATAAAAAATTTGATAAATTAGATATGGTTAAAGGTGGATTAACAAAAAAAACTTTTTTTGGCACTAAGAGTATAGAGTTTGATACTATTTTAAATCTAGTACATGGTGGTGACGGGGAAGATGGTGTATTGGCTAGTTTATTTAAGTTTTTCAATATACCTTTTATAGGTCCAAGAGTTGATGCAAGTGTTGTTTCAAGTGATAAGTATATCACTAAAAGTTATGCAAAAAGTTGTGATGTTAAAACGCTACCTTGCGAATATTATACTCAAGACAAAAGTATAATAGTTGAAAAATATCCTGTTATTATTAAGCCAACAAAATTAGGTAGTAGTATTGGTGTTAGTATTGTTAAAAATGAGAATGAATTACAATATGCGTTAGATGTTGCATTTGAATTTGATGATACTATTATAATTGAACCTTTTATAAAAGATGTAAAAGAGTACAATTTAGCAGGGACTAAGATAGATAAAGAGTTTTATTTTTCTATAGTAGAGGAGCCAAAAAAAGATGACTTTTTGGATTTTGATAAAAAATATTTAGACTTTAACAGAACTGATAAGGTAATAAAAGCAGATATAGATGATATATTAGTAGATAAATTAAAAGAAAATTTTATTAAGATTTATAACAGTACTTTTGATGGTTCTTTAATAAGATGTGATTTTTTTGTAATTGATAATGAAGTGTATCTAAATGAGATAAACTCAATTCCAGGAAGTATGGCTAACTATCTGTTTGAAAATTTTAATGAAATTTTAACAAAACTATCCAAATCTCTCCCTAGAGATAAAAAAATAGAGATTAACTACGAATATGTAAACAAAATTCAAAATGCAAAAGGTAAAGTTTAAATATGGAAAATTTAGAAATTGAGATAGAAAATTTAAAAAAAGTATTTGATTATGTTAGTGAAGCTATTATTGTAACTGATGAGAAGTATAATATGGTTATAGTAAATGGTGTTGCATTAAAAAAATTAGGTATAGAAGAGGATGAAGTGTCTGGAAAAAGATTTACTGATTATGTACCTATTGATGAGCAAGATAAAGTTCTTAAAACTATAGCTAATGATGATAATAGTTATTTTGATATATATCTAAAAAAAGAGAATAAGGAGCTATTTCCTGTTTTTTTAAGTGGACAAGCTTTACCTTTAAATGGAAAAACATATGGAATAATAACAATTGTTGATATTACTCAGATAAAAGAGAAAGAGAAAGAACAATTAAAAAAATTAAAATCTCATATCATAACACAAGCTACAACTCATGCTAAAGAAGCAAACCAAATAAAAGGGCAACAAACAAGTGGTATAATTGCACTACAAGAGGAAGTAGATGCAGCAAAACATGAGATATTTAAATTAGAGAGAAAAGTTACCCTTTTTGAAAGAGAAAATCTTGTATTAAATGGTCAATGTGAAAAGATACAAGAGGATTCTTTTAGTTTTGAACAAGTTTTAGATAGAGAGATTGCATTAAGCAAAAGATATGATAGAAAGTTTTCTTTAGCAATAGTAGCAATTGATGAGTATAAAGAGTTTACAGAGCAAGTTAATAATGAAGCAAAAAAAGATTTAATCTTAAGAGCTTTTAAAAAACACTTTAAAAGTACTATTAGAACTACAGATGTTATATACTATGAAAATAGTGGATTATTTTATCTTATTTTACCTAACTCTTCAGAGGTTAATATTACAGATTTAATTGAAAGATTATTGCATGCAAAAAGGATAGATACAAAAATTGTAGTTAGATTTAATGCTGGAATTTCACATATTTATGATAAAGATACAAGAGATCACCTTATGTATAGAGCAAGAAAAAGTTTAGAAACAAATATTAAAGAGAATAGATTTGCTAGAAGTCAGTAAAAAGATAAGCACTCTAGTAGGTAGAACAAATGCAACTTATGAACTAATAAAAGAGGGTGATAAAATACTTGTAGGATTTAGTGGAGGGAAAGACTCTTTGACTCTTATTCATACACTTAAAAGGATGCAATCAAAAGCTCCATTTAAATTTGAATTTAAAGCAGTAACTATAACATATGGTATGGGTGAACAAGTTGGATTTTTAGCAGATCACTGTAAAAAGCATGAGATACCTCATGAGATAGTTGAAACTGAGATATTTGATATTTCAAAAGAGAAAATTAGAAAAAATAGCTCTTTTTGTAGTTTTGTTAGTCGTATGAGAAGAGGGTATTTATATACTCATGCCCTTGATAATGGTTTTAATAAACTAGCACTTGGACATCACCTTGATGATGCTATGGAGAGTTTTTTTATGAACTTCTTTTACAATGGTAGTATGAGAAGTATGCCACCTATTTATAAAGCCGAAAATGGACTTATGGTTATACGCCCTTTGATTATGTGTAGAGAGAGACAACTTCGTGCATTTGCTGATACTAACTGTGTTGATGTGATAGGTGATGAATCGTGTCCTGCTATGCGTATGGATATAAAGATGCCACATGCAAGAGCAAATACAAAAGAACTTTTAGCAAAACTTGAGGAAGAAAATCCTCAGATATTTGTATCTATGAAAGCTGCATTTTCAAACTTGCAACCTGATACATTTTTTAAGAAATAATAGTAGAAAAAGTTAAGGTTAGAGAATATATAAAAACAGTTATATTTTGTAAAAGGATAAGGTAATATTTAGTATTATTGTACTAAAATTTTAAATGAAAGGATAAAAAATGAAAACTTTAAAAATTACTCTACCATTGGTGATGGCTTTATCTTCTACTTTGTTTGCATATGATGATTATCATCATTATGATAACGAATCTACAGAAACTAAAGTTTTAATTCTAGACCAAACTTTAGTTAATGATGTAATATTCGATGCTCCAACTCAAACACTAGATACTCAATCTGCTTCTGTTCAAGCTATAAAAAATGATAACATAACAGTAATCAATATCCCATATTCTATGAAGATTCAAGATAACTTAAGGGTAAACTTTGCACTACCTATTGTATCTACTGATGATGATACTGGCTTGGGTGATATCTCTATTGGTTCAGAATATACTTTTGGAGATACATCTTGGGAAAGTGGTAAAAATACTACAAAAATAAGATATAAATCTACAACAGGTGATGATAAAAAAGCATTAGGTTCAGGGGAAAGTGCTTTTACACTTACACATAAAATGGGAAAACAACTAAATAATATATATTTAGTTCATGGTTTAATCTCTTACACTTTGAATAATGGTAATTATGGTAACTCTTATACTTTATTAGGGGGTGTTCAAAAACCTTGTATATTTAATGATAAAATAGATACAAATATAAAACTATCATACTTTTCTTCTGCTGAAACTGCAAATTTAAATGATGAAACTACAAATATTGACCTTATGGCTGAGTTTACAAGTGATAAACTTGTAGAAGGTATCCCTTTAGGTTTTGGTCTAAAGATACCAGTTTCAAGCGAAATTGGAAACAACAATGCAGAAAAAAATACTTTAATCTATTTTAGTGCTAGTAAAAGTTTTTAATTTTTATGGTTGAGTTTACCTAGCAACTTGATATAGTTTCAATAAATAAAAGACTCATTAAGTGATTTTTCGATAATATACGGACAAATATTAAAATAAGGAATATCGATGAAAATAGTAGTTATACAAGGACCAAACTTAAATATGCTAGGTATTAGAGAGCAAAATATTTATGGACCAATGACATTAGACCAAATACATGAACAGATGAAGGGTGCTGCTTCTCAAAGTGATATGGAGTTAGAATTTTTTCAATCAAATCTTGAAGGTGAAATAGTAGATAAAATTCAAGAGTGTTTAGGAACAGCTGATGGTATTATCATCAATCCAGCAGCTTATAGTCATACAAGTATAGCTATAGCAGATGCTATAACAGCTGTATCTTTACCTGTAGTTGAAGTTCATATCTCTAATATCTATAAAAGAGAAGAGTTTAGACAAAAATCAATCACTGCAAAATCAAGCTTAGGTGTTATCACTGGTTTTGGTCCATTTGGTTATCATATGGGACTTATGGCATTAACTCAAGTGTTAAATGAGATGAAAGCAGCACAACAAGCTCAACAACAACAAACAAAACAAGCTTAGAGATATGAAAAATTACATTTTACAAGATGAAAATGCTGTTTATTTTGAGTGTGGATATAGTTGTGACAATGTAATTTTTTTAAAGTTAGGTGAGGAAAGCTTTTTCCTTACTGATGCAAGATATGAGATAGAGGCTAAACTTATGGCTAAAAATTGCGAAGTTGTTATCTCAAAAGAGTTGATTAAATCTGCAAGAAAGATTTTAAAAACTTCAAAAATAAAAAAACTCAATTTTGATCCTAAAGATTTCTCTGTTTTTACATATAATGCTTTAAGTGAAAATTTAAATATCTCTTTTATACCAAAACCTAACTTTTCAAAATTAAAAAGGATGATCAAAACAGATAATGAGATAGAGCTATTGAAAAAAGCTATGAAAATAGGTCGTGAAGGTTTTGATAGATTTGCATTTTATTTACAATATAACAGTGAAGAGCTAAGTGAAAAGTATCTTTTTTATAAAGCAAAAGAGTTTATGAGTAATTATGGTGATTATGAGCTTAGTTTTGATCCTATAGTTGCAGTAAATGAAAATAGTGCAAAACCACATGCTTTACCTACAAAGAAAAAGTTAAAAAAGAATGATTTGTTTTTGGTAGATGCAGGTATAAAATACAATAGATATTGTAGTGATAGAACTTGTGTTGCAACTTTTGATAAAAATATAAATTTTAAAAGAGAACAGATATTTAAAAGTAAACAAGAACAAAAAATATATGATATTGTATTAAAAGCACAACAAACAGCTATATCAAAAGCAAGAGTAGGTATGAAAGCATCTAAAATTGATAAGTTAGCAAGAGATGTTATAGAAAAAGCTGGTTATGGGAAACAGTTTGTTCATAGTACTGGTCATGGAATAGGACTAGATATACATGAATACCCAAATATAAATAGTAAAAACGATATTATAATTGAAGAGAATATGGTATTTACAATAGAACCAGGTATCTATATAAATGATAAGTTTGGTGTTCGAATTGAAGATACTATTGTTATGAAAGAGGGTAAAGCTGTTGTTTTATAATTAGGAGTTATATATGTATAGAAAAATATTTTATCCCCTTTTCCTTTTAGTTTTAGGGTATTTACTTCTTGTAAACAATGATGCCAAAACAATTGTTGCAGGTATTGCAATATTTCTTATTGGTATGGTTTTTATGGAAGATGGTTTTAAACTGTTTAGTGGTGGTTTGCTTGAAAGAGTTTTAGAAAAAAGTACATCTACTGTTCCAAAAGCTGTTGGGACAGGTTTTTTAGCAACGGCTGTTGTTCAAAGTTCATCTTTGATTAGTATTATTGTTATATCTTTTTTAAGTGCAGAGCTTATTACTTTAGCTGGAGCTGTTGGTGTTGTATTTGGTTCAAACATTGGTACAACTACAACAGCGTGGATTGTATCAGCTTTTGGTGTAAAAATAAAAATAGCTCACTATGCTATGCCTATGCTTATCTTTGGAGTAGTATTTAGATTTTCATCGAACAAATCATTACAAGGACTTGGAAATGTTCTTGTTGGGCTAGGTTTTGTATTTCTTGGAATTGGATATATGAAAGAGGGGTTTGAAACTTTAAAAGAGGGTCTAGATCTTGCAGCTTATGCAATAGATGGTTATCTTGGAGTATTAGTTTATATTCTTTTAGGTGCTATTGCCACTATTGTTATACAATCAAGTAGTGCAACGGTAGCTTTAATCATAACAGCCCTTGCAACTGGTCAAATAGAATATATAAATGGACTCGAATTAGCAATTGGAGCAAATATAGGTACAACTGTAACAGCAGTATTAGGAGCTTTAAGTTCTAACTCAAATGGTAAACGACTAGCTGTTGCACATTTTATATTTAATATGATTACAGGTGCTATTGCTATTATATTTTTATATCAATTGGCTGATTTAGTTGATGTGTTATCTGTAAGTATTGGTATAGGTGCAGAAGATTATGCTATGAAACTTGCACTTTTTCATACTATATTCAATCTTATTGGAGTGTTAGCAGTATCACCATTTACACATCGTCTTGTAAAGTATTTAAAAACACTATTTGTGGAAGAACAGCCAAAAATCCATAGAGCGAAATATCTTGATAATATAGTTGTAACTGTACCAGAATCAGCATTAAGCTCTTTACAAAAAGAGTTGGAACATCTGTATGACAATGGTGCAAGAATACTCTCTCATGCTTTATCTTTACATAGAGATGATTATCTAGGGAAAGATAATATAAGTGATATAGTTAAAAAATCAGATGAGATTATAGATATAGATGTAAATAATTTGTATGCAACTGATGTTAAAGAGTTGTATGGAGACATTGTAAAATATGCAACTTTAGCTCAAGAAAATATGAGTGAAGAACAGATGAAAAGGGTTTATTACTATAAAGTAGCATCAAAAGATATAGTTGAAGCATTAAAAGATGCAAGAGAGTTACAAAAAAATATTAATATCTATTTAGATAGTGAAAATGAATTTATTAAAAAAGAGTATAATTTTTTAAGAGGTAAAATAGCTATTATTTTAAATAAAATAAACAATATCAGAAATCAAAAAGATGATTTAGAATCTTTAGCAAAAATAGAGTTTATTAAAAAAGATATAGAAGATATCGATATGGTTGCAAATGGGATTATAGATAAACTTATAAGAGATGGTTCTATCACAACAAAGATGGCAACCTCTTTAATCAACGATTCATCATTTACCTATGATATATCAAAAAGACTTATAGAAGTAGCAACGACATTGTGGATAGATGATAAAGATATAAGAGAACTTACAGGGGAAACAATATGAAACTAAGAGAGATATATGAAAGAGTTGCAAACTATTTTAATAAAAGTAAAAAAGAACAGATTAAAAAAAATAAAAAAGCAAAGGAATTAAATACTAAATTAGAAGAGAAGATTAAAAAAACAAAATCCAAACTAAAAACAGCAAAAACCAATAAAAAACAAAAAGCCTTGGCAAGTGAATTAAAAGTTATGGAAGAGCTCTCTAAAAAACTGGAAAATGTTAAAAAATAAAAGAGAGTATATTTGTTAAAACATATATTTACAAATAGTGCAGGTATATTAGTATCAAGAGTTTTGGGTTTTATAAGAGATCTTCTTACAGCTTCAATTCTTGGTGCAAATGTTTATAGTGATATATTTTTTGTAGCATTTAAACTTCCAAATCTATTTAGAAGAATATTCGCTGAGGGTGCTTTTACGCAAGTATTTATCCCTGCATATGCAAAGTCAAATCATAAACTTCATTTTAGTTCTGTTATATTTTTACAATTTTTAGCTTTTATTTTAGTATTGTCACTTGTAGTTACTCTGTTTGCTACACTTATTACTAAAGCTATTGCAATTGGTTTTGATACCCAAACAGTTGCACTTGCAAGTCCCCTTGTGGCTATTTGTTTTTATTATCTCCCTTTGATATTCGTAGTTACATTTTTAGCTGCACTCTTACAATATAAACATCACTTTGCAACCACATCATTTAGTACAGCATTATTAAATATATCTTTGATTATTGCACTTCTAATATCACAAAACTATGATAAATATACTATCACTTTTTATCTTTCATGGGGCGTTGTAATTGGTGGTATTTTGCAAGTTGTAGTTCATCTTATTGCTATAAAAAGATTGAATATTAAATTTTTTACATTGTCATTTCAAAATAGAAAAAGAAAAATACAACAAAGTAAGTTCTATAAACAGTTCTATCCAGCAGTATTTGGAAGTAGTGCTGCACATATTGCTGCTTTTTTAGATACTTGGTTGGCAAGTTTTTTAGTAAGTGGAACAATTAGTTATCTTTACTATGCAAATAGAGTTTTTCAACTCCCACTTGCCCTTTTTGCAATAGCAACATCAATTGCACTCTTTCCTACAATAGCAAAAGCTATAAAAAACAAAGATGAACAAAAGGCTTTAAAGTATCTACAAAAAGCCTTTTATGTGCTTTTGGCACTTTTGGCAACTGCTACAGTTATAGGGGTAGTGTTTGATAAGTTTATAGTTGAACTTCTTTTTCAAAGAGGGGCATTTACAGTAAATGATACAATAGAAACTTCATTGATACTTAGTATGTATTTAGTTGGTCTTTTGCCATTTGGCTTGGCTAAGATATTTTCACTTTGGCTATATAGTTATGAAAAGCAAGCAGTTGCAGCAAAAATTACTATGAAATCATTAGGTTTTAATATCATTTTATCTTTAATTTTAATAGTCCCTTATGGTGCAGTAGGACTTGCACTTGCTAGTAGTTTAAGTGGATTTGTGTTGCTTCACTTGACATTAAAAGAGTTTGGATATAATAGATTTTTACAAATTATAAAAGGTGAATATTCTTGATAGAATTTATTAAACATTATCTTCCTTACTTAAAACAGTACAAAATGAAACTTTTTTTATCATTTTTAGGTATGGTGAGTGTTGCAGGTACAACAGCTGCTATTGCATATATGATGAAACCTTTACTTGATGAAGTTTTTGTTGAAAAAAATGTAGAGATGCTATACTCTTTACCACTACTTATCATTGCAGTTTTTGCTCTTAAAGGTTTAGGAAGTTTTTTACAAGCTTATTATATGAACTATGTTGGTCAAGATATAGTTAGAGTTGTAAGAGATAAGATGTTAAATCATATATTGCATATGGATATGGTGTTTTTTTATAAGTATCATAGTGGTGAACTTTTAAGTAGAGTTACAAATGATATAGGTCGTATTCAAGGTGCTGTTTCTACCCATCTTGCAACTTTTTTTAGAGAAAGCTTAACTGCTATTGCACTTTTAGGTGTGGTTATATATCAAAGTCCATCGTTAGCTTTTTTGATACTTATAGTTATACCATCAGCATATTTTCCAGTAAAAATAATATCCAAAAAACTAAAAAAAATATCCTATAAATCTCAAGAAAAAAACTCTGAACTTACATCAAACTTAAATGAAACATTTTCAAATGTAGAGATAATCAAAGCATACTCAACAGAAGATTTCGAATCAGAAAAATTTCAAAATATAAACAAAAGTTTTTTTAAAATAAATATGAAGTCAATAAAAACAGGTGAATTAGTTGTACCATTTATGGAACTGTTTGCTGCTATATCTGCTGCTATTGTTATAGTTGTTGGTGGTGGGCAAGTTATAGATGGAACTATGTCTATTGGTTCTTTTTTCTCATTTTTAACTGCTATGTTTATGGCAGTAGATCCCATGAGAAGAGTATCTGTAACATATTCTAGGTTTCAAGATGCACTAGCAGCACACGATAGAATAAGTGTAGTTTTAGATTTAAGTGCTGAAGTTAAAAAAGGGTCTAAAACACTTGAAGCAATAGAAGCTATTAAATTTGATAATTGTAGTTTAGATTATGGTGAAACAAAAGCTTTGAAAAATATAAGTTTTGATATAAAAAAGGGTGAAAAAATCGCACTTGTTGGAAATAGTGGTGGTGGTAAAAGTTCTATTATCAATCTAGTGTTAAGATTTTTTGATGTAAGTAGTGGAGAGTTAAAAGTAAATGGAAAAAATATAAAAAATTTTACACTGAGTTCATTAAGAGAACAAATCTCAATAGTTACTCAAAGGGTATATATATTTAACGATACAATTGCAGCAAATATAGCGTATGGTCATAAAATAGATGAAGAGAAAGTTATAACTTCACTTAAAAAAGCAAATATATATGAATACATAGTATCTTTACCAGATGGTATAAACACAGTTTTAAACGAAAGTGGTACAAACTTAAGTGGTGGACAAAGACAAAGAATAGCGATAGCTCGTGCATTGTACAAAGAACCAAACATATTGATACTAGATGAAGCTACAAGTGCTTTAGATAACAAAAGTGAAGAGGAGATAACGAAAACTATAGAAAATATCTCAAAAGGTATCATCACTATAATCATAGCACATAGACTAAAAAGTATAAGAATAGTTGATAAAGTTTACCTTTTTAAAGAGGGAAGTATTATCTGTGAGGGGTCCCAAGAGAAGCTACTAGAAAGTTGTAAATATTTTAAGGAACTGTACAATAATGAGAACTGATTTTAACTTAAAAAGTTTTTGGGGTAGGGTATATGCTTGGCTTTATGCTATGATAGTTGAACACAATGTGATAAACCTTTTGCGATTGAACTTTCATGAAGTATCAACAAAACAAAAAGGTGAGGCATATCGCTCTGCACAACCTACTATGGAACAACTAAAAAGATATAGTAAAAAATATGGTATAAAAACAATCATAAACTTAAAAGGTCACAACCCTAAAGGTGCATACTTTTTATTTGAAAAAGAGCAGTGTGAGAAGCTTGGATTAAAACTTGTAAATATTGGTATTAAATCAAGAGGGATACCAAAATCAGAGCAAATTGCTGAAGCAAAAAAGATATTTGAAGAGGTTGAATATCCTATATGGATGCACTGTAAAGCTGGATCAGATAGAACAGGTATCTATGCAAACTTGTACCAATATTTTAGAGAAAAAATAGTTATAAAAGATACAAATCAGTTGGCTTTTTTCCCTTTTGGACATGTAAAACAATCAAAAGCAGGGCAAGTTGACTTTTACTTTGAAAAATTTGAAGAATATGAAAAAGAAAATCCAGATGCAGAGTTTTATGATTGGACTCAAAATATAGCCAACAGAAGTGAACTAGAAAAAGAGTTTCACTCATCTAAAATTGCAGATTTCATAAACGATAAAATCTTAAGGAGACAATAATGTATGAAACAATAAAAAAAATAATGTTCAATTTTCAACCAGAAACAGCACATACAATAGCAGAATATGGACTAAGAGCTTTACCATATATACGACCACTAAATAACTATATGGTGGAGCAAAATTTCATAAACGATGATATACTAACACAAGAGATATTTGGTAGAAAGTTTTACAACCCTATAGGTTTGGGTGCTGGATTTGATAAAAATGCAACTATGATAGAATCTATGATGGCAAATGGTTTTGGATATACAGAGATAGGAACTATGACACCAAAAGCACAACCAGGAAACGATAAGCCTAGACTTTTTAGATACCCTGAATATGAAGCTATTCAAAATGCTATGGGATTTAACAATCATGGTGCTTATGAAGTTATCAATAACTTAAGTAAAGTCTATCCATACGCTATACCAATTGGTGCAAGTATTGGTAAAAACAAACTCACCCCTGAAAATGAGGCACTAAATGATTATGAAACACTTATAAAAGGGTTTAAAGATATATGTGACTATATGGTTGTAAATATCTCCTCTCCAAATACACCAAACTTGCGAGACTTGCAAAATGAAGAGTTCATAAAATCAGTATTTGGAATGGCAAAAGAGATAACAGATACACCAATTTTATTAAAAATAGCACCAGATATGGAAGAGCAAACAGCAATAACTTTATGTCAAACAGCAATTGAAGCAGGGGCAAATGGAATAGTAGCAACAAATACAACAAATGATTACTCTCTACTGCCAAACCCACAAGACTTTGGTGGAATAAGTGGAAAAGTGATGAGTGAAAAATCTTATGAACTATTTAGTAAAATAGGTGCAGAACTACATGATAAAACTACACTTATAAGTGTGGGTGGAATAAATGATGCTCGTGATGTGTATCGTCGTATAAAAGCAGGAGCAAGTTTAGTTCAGATATATAGTGCTTATATTTTTCAAGGTCCTGCTATGTGTAAAAATATAAACAATGAACTAATTGATTTACTAAAAGCAGATGGTTATAACAATATTAAAGAAGCTATTGGGGCTGATTTTAAGTAGATGGTATGAAAAGGTTATATTTTTTAGTTCTACTTTTTTATAGTTATAGTTTTGCTCAACCCTCTTGGTATCATAATATACCATATAAATCTTATGAGATAGTTGCTTTTGGTGCAGATAAAGAGCTAGAGGTAGCAAGAGATATAGCTAAAGTAGAACTATCAAAACAGATAAATCTAAATATATCATCTAAAATAGATATAGATAAGTCTATATCTCATGGCAACTACAATAAATCTATCAAAAAAAATATCTCTTCATCTTCAACGAGCACTTTAAGTGGAGTAAAAATACTAAAAGAGATACAAAAAGATAACCTTTGGTATGTTGCAGTATCTTATGATACAAGGTCACTTTTACAAAAGATTCAAAGTGATTTTCCTAGTTTCAAAAAAAGTGATATAAAAGATATAAAAAACTTAAACATCATAAGAGATGATAAAAGTTGGTATTTTTTAGTGTCTCAAAAAAGATACCTTTTAAGTCAAAAAGATTTTGTAAATATATTTGCAAATATTGACAATCAAAATATAACTTTAACTACAAATAAAATGATATATAGTTACCCTGAAATGATGCGATTTTTTATACAAACTAAACACAAAGGGTATATATCACTTCTGTATAGTGAAGAGAGTGGAAAAGTAGGGGTGATACTTGAAAATGCACCTATAGATAAAACACTTACATACCCAAAAAAAGATGCACCAAACCAACTCATAGCTTACAACCCATCAAAAAAAACTATAACAGAACTTTATGTAGCTATATACTCAAAACAAAAACTAGACCTAAGAGAGTTTGAAACTATAAGTGAAAACTTGCTTGATGAGAGTAATTATAATTTTGATAAATTATTGGATATAATAAAAACAAAAGAGTTTACAACCATAAAGTTAAAAATAAGGGGGAACTGATGTCTATAAATGAGATACTACAAAGTGCATATGAGCTAAGTATAGAAGATAGAAAAGAGTTGGCAAAAAAACTAAATGAAAACATACAAGATCCGATGCTTCAAATCGATCCATACTATTATGAGAGAAGAGAGCATATAGCTAAAACTATAGAAGATATAGATAGTGGAAATATGAAGATGATACCACACGATGAGTTTTGGGAAGAGATTGAGGAGTTTGAAAAAGAATTGGTTTTGAAATATGACAATTGAGTATTCACCTGAATTTAAAAAG
>JAYEPD010000211.1:0-5139 GCA_034723675.1 Campylobacterota bacterium | reverse complement strand
AAGTTTTAGTGTTTTTTTAGCGCGAAGCCTGCCCTTGGGGTACAGCCATTTATAAATAAACCTTTTTAAACCCATATAGTACCTAGTCTAACTTAAGTTTTTAGGCACTCATATTTTTCATTAAGCCTGTTATTTATAATTTATAGCATTTTAGATACAATTACAAATAATATAATAGTAAGGATAAAATCAAATGATAAGTACAAAAGAAGAATTTAAATCAAAAGTAACACAAATACAAGAACAATCTTGGTATAAAAACCCTATAGGATTTGGTATAACAAGAGTTGATAGAGGTCAGTTAAATAAAGATAAAATACTACAAGCTACATATCCTGTTGTAAACTGGAATGAAAACTTTGGTTCAGCAGCTGTTTTTATGGATGCTTTTAAAACAAGTGGAGTTGTAATAGATACAACTAAAAGTGAATTGGTTTTAGATATAACTGATGATTTTATTGTAAATTGTATTGAAACTTTTAATCCTTATATGGATGAGGCTATAGGTGATGATCATAAAAATGTACAACTTGTATCAAGTCTTTCTGCACTTCCAAGAGAGTTAGGTTTAAGTGCAAGTGATTTTAAAGTTGTATTTATTTTTGAAGATGTAAATCCAGCATCAGTAGAAACAGCATATCTAAAGCTTTATGCATTATCTAGTGGAAAAGCTGAATTAAGAGACATAAACTTAAATGGTGCATTTGGATTACTTCACAATGTAGCATGGCAAGGAAACAACCCTATTGAGTTAGATTGGTTAAGAGCAAATGAATTAACCCTTAAACTTACAGGTAAATACCCAAATATTGATATGGTAGATAAATTCCCAAGATTTTTATCTCATGTTATCCCTGCTGATAATACAAGAATCCTTGATACATCAAAAGTTAGATTTGGTGCACAACTTGCAGCTGGAACTACAGTTATGCCAGGTGCATCATATATCAACTTCAACGCTGGAACTTTAGGTCCTGTTATGGTTGAAGGTAGAATTTCATCTTCTGCAATCGTTGGGGCTGGATCTGATGTAGGTGGTGGAGCTTCTATTCTTGGAGTTTTATCTGGAACTGATGGTAACCCTATCTCTATTGGAGAAAACACACTTCTTGGTGCTAACTCAACTACTGGAATACCTGTTGGTGATGCTTGTATCGTTGATGGTGGTATATCAATCTTTGCTGGAACAAAAATCACAATCTCTGATGAGCAGATGGCAAAAATCCAAGAAGTCAACCCAGAAGCAAAACTATCAAGTGTGATGAGAGCAGATGGACTTCAAGGACTAAATGGTATTCACTTCAGACAAAACTCTCAAACAGGTCAATATATAGCAAGCAGAAGTACAAGAGAAGTTAAACTAAATGCAGACTTGCACTAAGTCAAAATCTTTAATTTTATATCAACCACAAAATGGGTATTGCTACAATAGCGATACCCATTTTTTATTTGATTTTATAAATAAAAATTTAAAAATTTATAAGAATATAAAAGGTGAACTTCTTGATATTGGTTCAGGTAGTGGAGTTTTAGGACTATTGATTGCTAGAGACTATCCAAAGCTAATTCTGAATCAATGTGAAATACAAAAAGATTTTCAGTTTTTATCACAAAAGAATAGCGATGTTAATGGTATAAAAAATATACTTTTTAAAGATGACTTATTAAACTGTGATTTTAAAAAACAGTTTGATTATATAGTCTCAAATCCACCATTTTACCATAGTGATGTAATAAAAAGTGAAAATAGATCTTTAAAAATAGCTAGATACAATGATAGTTTACCTTTGGAAAAGTTTATATATAAAACGGCAAAAATATTAAAACAAGGTGGTAAGTTTTTCTTTTGTTATGATTCAAAACAACTTAATAATATAATTAAAAGTATTGATAAAACTACATTAAATATTGAGTCTATACAATTTTTACACCCTACAATTGAAAAAGAGTCATCATTGGTTATGGTTTATGCAAGAGTTGGTTCTAAATCAAAATTAAAGATTATTCCCCCTCTTATTATGTTTAATAGTGATGGGGAATTTACAACAAAAGTAAATGAGATATATAGTTTATGTTCAACGCATAGTATAAAGTGTATAATATAAAAAATAAATTTTAGAATTTTATGAGATGGGGAAGTATGGTAGAATTAAATATAAAAATAGAAGAATTAATAGAAAATAAAAGACCAGATTTTGAGATAGCAAAAACTATAAAAAATGAGATAAAAACATATCTTGAATCTTTGGATGAGATATATAGTATCTCTGGTGGTAAAGATTTTTTTGTTAAACATACAAAAAAAATAGATGGATTTATAAAAGTTATCTATAAATATCTTTTACGAAAACATTTTGGTATATATATCCCTATGAGTAGTAGTATACCCATAACTATTATAGCCCTTGGTAGTTATGGAAGAGAACAGCTTTGTGTTTATAGTGATATAGATATTATGGTTATATATGATGAGATAAGTGGTTTTAATATAACTCCTATTATTGAAGAGTTTATGACTTTGTCTTGGGATAGTGGACTGAAACTTGGAAGTCGTGTACATAGCATATATGAGATAGAAGATGGTGTAAAAAAAGATATCACTATTAAAACTTCTATCTTAGAATCAAGACTTATTTATGGTTCAAATCATTTGTGGTATAAATTTCAATATAAATTATCACAAATAAGAAAATTTGAACAAAAAGAGTTTGTTTTAGAAAAAATAGAAGAGCATAGGCAACGACTTTTAAAATACCCTCTTGTGATGCAACCAAACATAAAAGATGGTTATGGTGGTATGAGAGAATCAAATATGTTATTTTGGATGATAAACATAACTTATGGAGTTAGTAACACAAAACATCTAGTTGATATACTTTTTTCAGAAAATGAGTATAAAAAATATAGAATTGCTTTAGAATATATATTTAGAGTAAGAAATGCATTACATCTTTGCGCAAAAAAGAAATTAGATATTGTAACATTTGATATACTACCTCAATTGAGCAGTAAACTTGGCTTTACAGATACAGCAAGACTTGTAAAAGAGAGACAATTTATGGCGAAGCTATTTGAGGCTTTACATACAATACATAACTTCACGACAATAATCACAAAAAAAGTAACAAGAAGATATTTT
Source organism: Campylobacterota bacterium (assembly GCA_034723675.1). Taxonomy (GTDB): domain Bacteria; phylum Campylobacterota; class Campylobacteria; order Campylobacterales; family Arcobacteraceae; genus JAIOSF01. The sequence goes on along the minus strand of JAYEPD010000211.1, from coordinate 2,000 downwards.
TATCAAAAAGAAAATATAGCAATACTAAGAAAAAATAGATTATCTAAAAATATTTTTATAATAAACGATACTGTATATAGTACATATACAAATAAACCAAAAAAGCTAAATAGTGTATTAAAAGAGTTGTTGTCTTTATCTAGTGAAGTGAAATATTTTGATCCATCGTATAGGTATTATCTTTCTAAAACAATTATTCCAAATAATATTCACGACAATATTAAACAACTTATTGTATCTATATTAAATAAAGAAAATTTGTATCAGTATTTAAAACTTCTTTTAAATACTGGATTACTTTTATATATTATTCCAACATTTAAAAAACTATTAAATCAACCACAATTTGATGGTTTTCATAAACATCCAGTTGATATACATAGCATTAAGACTTTATACCATATAGAAAATATAAAAGATCCTTTTTTACAAGTTATGTATGCAAAACTAACCAAAAATCAAAAATTTGTTTTAAAATTATCTGCATTACTACATGATTGTGGTAAAGGGAGAAATAAAGATCATCATATAGTTGGTCAAAATCTGTTTAAGAAATTTGCAAAGTCATTAAATCTAAGTGATGAAAATACCTTACTAACCTCTACACTTATAAGATATCACAACATTATGAGCAAAGTTGCAACCACTGAAGATATATACTCACAAGATACAATTCTTGGTTTTACAGGTCTTATAAAAACAAAAGAGACCTTAGAGTTATTGTTTTTATTAACTTATGCAGATATTAATTCAGTAGATAACAACCTTTATAAAAGTTCAACTTCATCTTTACTAAAAGAGTTATATCTACAAACATTACCAGCTTATGAAAATAAGGAATTATTAAAAATAAGTAGTAGAAGAGCAGCAAAACAAAGTGCAATAGAAAAACACAGTTTATATCAAGAACTACCTAGAAGTTTAAAGAAAAAAATAGCAAATATTGAATCAGATCAACTATTTTTAAAATATAAAGCAGAAGATATTATAAAAATGGCACAAAGAGCTAATGTTTTAATTAAATATGATTATAGATTATTCAATGAAGAGAAACTAAAAATAAGAATTACAAGAGAAGTACCTTTGAACTTAGGATACTTACTTGGTAAAATGACATTTTTAGATATAACATCAATGGGTATATATAAACTATTTGATGATAAGAAATTTTTTGAGATTGAATTTAGTCAAAAAGTTGATATAGATGATATTGTATTTATTGAGGAGATTATAAATAACTCTTTTGATATGGAAAAAAATATAGAAATAAAAAAACCAACTATCTCAGAAAAACAAATATTTATAAATTGTGATCACACTGATCAGTTAGCACAAATAAAAATAGAAACAAAAGATCAAAAAGGATTATTTAGTTATATAGCTAAAACATTTGATGATTTTGGTTTAGAGATTAATAGTGCAAAAATACAATCTATAAAAGGTAAAGCAAATGATATGATTCTTATATCAAAAAATGGAAACTTTTGTTTAAATCAAGAACAGATAATAGAACAACTCACTTAAGAACATCTCTAAAACATAAATTATTTTGATTATAGTTGCAAATATTATAACTATAGTGGAATAAGAACAGTTTTAAAAACTTTTGGACTTTTTTAATCCCTATTGTTATTGTAGAATTTGTATTTTTTGACATTATAATCCTATTTAATATTTTAAAGGATTATAACTGAACAACTTTATATCACTTTTAATCTAACAGTATATAATAACTTTATGATAAGATATAAGTATAATATTTTTGGTATTGTTCAAGGGGTTGGTTTTCGTCCTTTTATATATAAGTTAGCTTCACAGTTGGGCTTAACTGGTTATGTATTGAACCATTCTAAAGGTGTAAAAGTAGAAGTTGAAGGTTTTGTAAAAGATATAGAACTTTTTGATGAAAGATTGATAAGTGAATCCCCACCCTTAGTTAGAATCGATAACTTTGAGAAACATTCTATAGACTTACAACACACAACTTCATTTGAAATCAG
>JAYEPD010000210.1:0-21545 GCA_034723675.1 Campylobacterota bacterium | reverse complement strand
TCTATTCTCCCGTTCGCAAAGCTAATATGAATTACAGGATAGCTAACACTCCAATCCCATTTATCTACAATAGCAAGACTACTAAAATATTCTTTTTTAGCTTCAAAGATATTTCTAAGAGTATCTAAGAACAAAGACTTACCAAATCTTCTAGGACGACTTAGAAATACATACTGATAATTTTCTATTAGTTTTAAAGCAATATCAGTTTTATCAATATAAACATAATCATCTTCTCTTATCTTGCTAAATGTTTGAATACCAATAGGTAGCTTTTTTAATTGCATTATATCCCTTTGCTTAAATAAACTCTTTTAATATGATATATTTATTATACCAAAATCTACCTACATTTTGCTAAAACCATCAAATATAAACATTATAACTAGTTTAAAATTTTACATTCTGCCAACCATATACCAGCAAGATTTACGATTGTTTTACTGTAAAAATCCTATATTTTTACAAATATTTTAATTTGCAAATAAATTAAGTAAATTTTAATCTATCTTTTATTATAATTTCATCCACAAACAAAGATGACTAAATGGGTTCATAGCTCAGTTGGTTAGAGCACTCGGCTCATAACCGAGTGGTCGAAGGTTCGAATCCTTCTGAACCCACCACTAAAAGTCTTCTATCTTGTATAGAACTTTGTTTATATTAAGCGGGAGTAGCTCAGTTGGCTAGAGCCTCTGCCTTCCAAGCAGATTGTCGCGAGTTCGAGTCTCGTCTCCCGCTCCACTTAAAAATCATAAAATTAATAATTGCTTCAGTAGCTCAGCTGGTAGAGCAGCTGATTTGTAATCAGCAGGTCGTAGGTTCAAGTCCTATCTGAAGCTCCATAATAATCTATTTTAGAGGTTCCCTTTATTTTATTATTATATAATAGCATATGAAGAATTATAAAACAAAATTAACAACACATAGAGAATTTTATCCAAGTGATGACTTAGAATGGTCAATAGAAAGCGATAGAGGTCGTATCATATCTTCCCCAGCTTTTAGACGATTACAAAAAAGAACACAAGTTTTTGCTTTAGAGTTAAATGCAGCAGTTAGAAGTAGACTAACACACTCTCTTGAAGTATCACAAAGTGCAAGATTTATAGCTAAAACAATTTTAAAAAAATTATCCGATGATAGTTTGAAAGAGTTAGAGAACGCTTTTGTATCAACTTGTGAAATGGCAAGTTTACTTCACGATATAGGCAATCCACCTTTTGGTCACTTTGGAGAAACAGCAATTAATGAATGGATGTTAAATGTTGGAGTTACTCATCTAAATAATATAACAGAAAATAGTAACCTAAAAGAGAAACTTATAAAAGATTTATCATCTTATGATGGTAATGCTCAGGCTATAAGGGTTATACATAAACTACAAAGATTAAACCTATCTTATACTCAATCAGCTTCTATACTAAAATATACAAGAGGAGCATTTGAAGATAAAAATAGTTCTGATATTTTGAGTTATCTCAAAAAAAAGCCTGGTTATTACTATAGTGAAAAAGATTTTGTAAAAACTTTTTGTGATACTTTAGATATCAAAGTAGGGTGTAGGTTTCCATTAACTTATATCATGGAAGCAGCTGATGATATATCTTATCTAAGTGCTGATATTGAAGATGCTGTTGATAAAGGTATATTAACACTTGATAAGATTTATGAACATATTAAAAGCGAATCAAAAAAAATAAATGAAAAATATAACACAGATGAAACAATGTTATTAGATATAGTAGAGAAAAATTACTTAAAAGCAAAAATCAAAGAGGATGAACCTTATCAATTTAATATGTTTTTAACTTTAACAAGAGCACAGCTTATATATAAACTTGTAGATTATGTATCTGATTTATATATAGAGTATCATGATGAGATATTTGAAGGTACTTTTAATAGTGCTTTATTAGAGTTTAATAAAAAACATCAATGTTCACAAGCTATAGAGGTTTTACAAAATATATCATATAATCATATTTATACACATAAAAGTGTTCAAGCTTTAGAGATAAAAGGTTATTCTATTATACAAGGGTTATTTAATATATACGAACCCCTTTTAAAACTAGATACAGATAACTTCAATAAGTTATTAGATGGTAAAAAAGTTGATTGTTTAATATGTAGTAATTTATTGACAAGATTATCTAAAAAACATCTTGTTTCATATAAAAAAAGTATGAGTGACTTAAAAAAAGATGATAAAAATTATATACTTTTAGAGTGGTATTATAGAGCACGACTTATAATAGACTATATAAGTGGGATGACAGATGATTATGCTTTATATGAATTTAGAGAACTTAGTGCTTAAAAAAAGCCCAATCTTCTATTCAGTTTTAATTAAGATTAACAAAGAAATTACGCGTGATTAGAAGATTAAGAGCCATATATTAATATATTTTAATCTAAAAATAGATAAAAACTACTTTGTAGGTCAAGCTATTTCCTTTAATCTTAATTAAAACTGAATAGAAGATTGGGCTAGCTTAAAAGTTCCCTTATTTTCCTTTAAACTTCGTCACAACTTGTGCTATAACAGAATTGAACTTTTGAATATGCGATTTGTCTTTTTCTTTTTCCAAAAGTTTTGGTAAGTTTTTAAGCATTGGTGCAAACTTTTTTATAGCTTTTGGATCAATCTTTGTCGAACTAAACAGATTAGCACCAGAATCTAAAAATAGTAAAACTAAATTTTTATTTCCCAATATTGCTGCATAAAATACAGGTGCTATACCATATATATCCTCTACATTTATCAGATTTTGGTTGACTTTTGAAACTGTTCTTATAACTTCTAGTTTATCATGCCACACTGCATTATGGATAACAGTTCTACCTAAGTTATCAGTTATAGTAAAATCAAATCTAACCACACTAATCAATACATCAAATAGTTTTATATTACAATTTGTACTTACAACTTTATGTAAAATTGTCCATCCTAATGAATCTTTAAAATCTTTATCAACTTTTCTACTAATAAGACTACTTATATTATCTTTAAAATTCTTTACAACAGATGCTGTTGCTATATCGTTTTCAAATGTTCTTAAAACATACGAGAAAAATATATTATGTTTTTGCTTATTTAACATATGAAGATTTATAGGAAATTTTGTATATAGATTAAATAGTGAAAAATTATCATACATAAGTGGTTTGAAAAATAAAGGATCACCTTTTGAATCGAAAAATTCTAAGATATACTCTTTACCCTCTTCAACTACTTCACTTTTTAATATAAGTTGTACAACATTTATATACAAACCATCAGGATCTATTAAAGAGACTAAATGTTCATCTTCAATAGGTATATGCTCATCGTTATGTAAAATTATATTTGTTAGTATCTCATAAATTGTTTGACCATCTTTATTTTTAAGTCTAGGGTTTATTCCATAATCTAAAAGTTTTGAGATAAGTTTTGAGTATTCCATGCCATCATACACTAAATACTCTAAAACAGTTTGACCTTTTTTATTTTGAATATTTACATCTATCTCATGTTCTAATAAGAAATCTATAAGCTCCATATCCCTTAATGCTATTGCATTAAATAAACCTGATTCACCTTTATTATCAAGGGCATTTATATCTCCATTGTATTTAAGCATCTCCTCTACAATAGTAATAATACTTGACCTTATTGTTTGTGGATTGTTTTCTAATTTTGATGCTTCTAAAACTAAATCCATCATGATAGTATTGTTACTTGATGTTAGTTGATTTACATCAGCACCATTTACTAAAGCAACTTTTACAACATCTAAAGCGTCTTTTGTACCTCTCATGGCAGTATTAAATAAAAATGACTCCCCTTTTTTATCTTTAATAGTTGGATCACTACCTGCCATAAGTAAATTTTTAGCTAAACTATCATTTTGTACTATTTGGGGATGTTGCATAAGAGTATTGCCATCTTTATCTATATCATTTAATTCTATATTTTTAAATGTTAAAAGATATTGCACAAACTCTAAATCACCAAATGATAAAGCATCATACATGATATGTTTACCTTTGTTATCAAGGTTATTTATATCAGCCCCATAATCAATAAGAAGTTTTGCCATATCATGATTTCCAAATACAGTTACATTTTGTAATAAACTTCTTCCATATTTGTCTCTTTGATCTTTATCTAGTTTTTTTAGCTTCAATAACTCCTCAACAACAATAAGCTTGTTTTTCTCTATTGCTATATCTGTAGCATCTTTGTTGTCATTGTTTTTAATACTGGGGTCAGCATGATATTTTAAAAGCCAAATTGCAGCTTTAAATTTGTTTTTTTTAAGACAGTTCATAAGAACTGTATTTTCAAATTCATCTTTATGATTAATATCTATCTCATTGGATGATAATGCTTCTTCTAGCCACTCATATTTTGGTTCCAATTGAGATAGTTCTAGAATAAAATTTTCATTTGTAAATTTTTTCTTAAAAAAATTAGATAACATTTGATGAAATTCCTTAAATTGTAATTGTGTAAAAATGATACTATAATAAGACTTAATAAAAAGCCACTATCATTATACCAAAATATAATTATTTTTAGATATAATTTAAAATAAACAAACAATAAATTAAAAACTAGGCTTAAAATGGAATATTTTGAAATATTTACACATATATTAGTAGTGATGAGTTTAGGTTGGTATATGATAACTAACCTTCAATGGTACAATTATAAACTACAAAGAGTTATACTAAAACACCATAAACAACAATGGCATATAGTCTATTTTGCTACACCTTTTGTGTTGTTTTATATTTTACCAGAACTATATTTTTATATATATTTTTATATATTATATCTGACAAGTTTTGTTATTTGGAATAAAAATCTTGATAGACCTCTTGTGTTAACTTCTAGAGTTAAAAGATTTTTAATTATTTTATTGTTTACAACATTTGCAATTGATGCATTAGTAGCTGCTAGTTCATCAAATAACTTTTATGGTTTATTTTTACCATTATTTATAACTTACACTGTTACAGTAGTTTTAGAAAAGATATTTTTTATTAGTTTTAAATATAAAGCAAAAGATAGATTGAAGTCATTTGAAGATTTAAAAATCATAGCAATAACAGCATCATATGGTAAAACATCTATAAAAAACTATCTATATCAAGTTTTGAGTAAAAAATTTGATGTTTATATGACACCTAGAAGTGTAAATACAATTGGTGGTATTTTAAAAGATGTAAATGATGATTTACCAAAAAGAACAGAGATTTATATAGCAGAAGCAGGTGCAAGAGCCACAGGTGATATAGAGGAGATAGTAAACTTTTTAGAACCACAATATGCAATTATAGGTAGTGTTGGTGAACAACATATAGAATACTTCAAAACATTAGACAACATAATACATACAAAAATGGAGATTTTAAAATCACCTAAATTAGTACATGGTTTTGTTCATGACAGTGTTCCTATTTTACAATATGACACAATAACTAAATATCCAGATAACTTAAATATAACACGAAGTGATCTAAATGGAATATGGTTTGATATAAATATTGATGGTAAAGTTGAACATTTTCATGCACCAATATTAGGTAGTTTTAATGCTATAAATCTTACTTCTGTTATCCTTATGGCAAAAACATTAGGTATGAGTGTTGATGAACTAAAAGTTATATTTAACACTATTAAGCCTGTTGAGCATAGACTTCATATATCTAAAGTAGGGGGCAAGCTTATACTTGATGATAGTTTCAATGGAAATCTTAAAGGTATGTTAGAAGCTGTAGAGATATCTTCAACACATAAAGGTAGAAAAGTTATAGTAACCCCTGGACTTGTAGAGTCAACTATGGAAGCAAATGTAGAGTTTGCAAAAGCAGTTGATGATGTTTTTGATTTAGTTATTATAACAGGGGAATTAAATGCAAAAGTTTTAGAAAAAACCATAACTAAAACTCAAACAATATTATTAGAAGATAAATCTAAAATAGAAGATACATTGGCTAAAAATACCCATATTGGAGATCTAGTACTGTTTGCAAACGATGCACCAAATTTTATTTAGTAGCACTCTTAATTTTCAATGGGTTTAACTGCTTCTTTACACTTTTTGGTATTTGACCCATTCTTAGTTCTATTTTATCTATAAATTTATCATTTTTAAATCTATTAACATATAGAACCATTTTTTTATTATCAAAGTTTATAGCTTTGTGTAAAAAGCCATTATCTTGAAATGATATATTTTCAATCATTATATTTCTCTCTTTTTAAAACTAATTTTACTATAATAGAGAGAATAGTTGGATTAAAGTATAGGTTCCCTACATATTTTATAAAGATTTTATTATGAAATATATATAATAATCATGAAGGCTAAGTAGTTCAATTTATTAATAAGCTTTATTTAAGATTAACAAAGAAATTACGCGTGATTAGAAGATGAAGAGCCATATATTAATATGTTTTAATCTGAAAAATAGATAAAAATAACTTTACTAGTTAAGCTATTGTAGTAAAGCAAGACTTCGTCGTGTCCTTTAATCTTAAATAAAGCTTATTAATAAATTGAACTAAAGACTAAAATAAAAGGAGATTAAGTTATGTCACAAATAGATAACGATACTGATACTTTTGAAGATACCTATGTATTATTTGATGATGGGGTAGATTTTGATTTAAATTCTATAGATTCTGCTGATGATATAACTGAATCTGAAGATAAACTTGATAAAGAAGCATTAAAGGCATTTCAAAATGAATACCTAAACTCATTAAGAGAGGAGTATCATAATGCTGATGTGTTATTGTTTGATACTTTAAATGATCTAATTGAAGAGTCAGATGATAAAGAGAAACTAATGGCAATACTAGATTCTTTATAGAGGTTTCCTGAAATGTGTTATAAAATAGGACATTTTAAACTAAGTAACTAAAAAAAAATAATTTTATTATTTTATTTATTTTTTAGTATTAAAACGATATTATCGCTCAATAATAATTTAGGATACTTACTATGGAATATAATATTGATTTACAACAAATAGCAGATGAATTAGATTTTGATTTTGAAGATGTTGAGATGCTCATGGAAGTATATTTAGATAGTACACTAGAAAACATTGATAAGTTAGAAAAAGCGATAGAATCTAATGATTTTGAATCAATATACCAACTAGGTCATTCACTAAAAGGTAGTTCTTCTAACCTTCTTTTTAAAGATATTGCTTCTGTAGCAAAAGATATAGAAGAAAATGGTAAAAATAAAATAGCTATAGATTATAAAGAGAAGTTTAATCTCTTAAAAACATTGGTAAGTAATCTCACAAAATAAATTATAATGAAAATAACTCCAAAAATATTAATAATTGATGATTTAAAAGGAAATAGACTTATGGTCAAAACTGCACTTAAAAATGCAGGTGATTATATGTTTTTGGAAGCCGATAATGGTATAGATGGTATAGAGTTAACTTTAAAAGAGTCTCCCCATCTTATACTAATAGACGCTATGATGCCTGGTATGGATGGCTTTGAAGCTATTGATATCTTAAGAAAACACGAACAATCAAAAAATATACCAATATTGATGATAAGTGCTATGGACAAAAAAGATGAAAAAGTTAAAGCATTGAAGTCTGGTATTAGTGACTTTATATCAAAACCATTTGAGAAACTTGAATTGATCACAAGAGTAAACTCTTTGCTTCACCTTTATCTTAAGTTTTTAGAGAAACAAAAAGAGCTGGAGAGTATAAATATAAATCTTGAAAAAAGAGTTGAAGATATGTTGGATAGAAGAATCAAAGAGATCAAATTGGCTTCTTTAGGTGAACTAACAGCTGGTATGACCCATGAGATAAATACACCTATAACTTTTATGAAGTCAAATATAGAGCTGTTAAGATATGATATAGATGATTTAAGTATAAAAAATGAAAATAAAAAAAATGTGATAACCGAAACAATTGATACTTTGAATGATGGACTAAATAGAATAAAAAATATTATTGATAATACAAGAGAGATAGTCAAATTTGGATCAAATGAGCTAAAAACTATAAATATATATGAAACAATTATAAACTCTACAAGAATGGTATACAATAGATCAAAACACTTATCAAAAATAAATATTAACAATAAATTGTTTGATTTAGAGATAGATAAAAATGATTTTATTTTTGAGACTAAAGCGATAAAAGAAAAAATAGAACAGGTATGGATTATATTTTTAAATAATGCTTGTGATGAGTTTGAAAAAAGTAGTAAAGAGTTTAAGAATAGAAGTCTTGATATAGATATAACTAAAATTGACAATAAAGTGAATATTAGATTTAAAGATAATGCAGGAGATGGAATACCATCTAATATCATAGATAATATCTTTGAACCATTCGCAAGTACAAAGTTAGAATCTGGTATGGGTATAGGTTTAAACATAGGAAAACAGATAATAGAACAACACAATGGAATAATTAAAGCTTATAATGAAAACAATTGTGCTATTTTTGAAGTAGAGATATAGTTATGAAAAATAAAAGAGTGACAACTATATATGAACAAACTGATTGTGGAGATGCAAAATATAATATATTGGTAGTCGATGATAGTAAAACTTTTAATCAAAAGATTACTGATGGTTTAAATATACAGGGACACAACCTAACACAATGTTATTTACTTAATGATGCTAGAAAATTAATAGAAAATAACAATTATGATTTTATATTGCTTGATTTGATTTTACCTGATGGTGAAGGTGATGAGTTAATTGATGAGTTAAGTGAAGAGTTAAGAGCTAAAATTATTGTTTTAAGTGGTGATACAGATATGCAAAGAAGAGGGCATATCTTTGATACAGGAATTTTAGAATATTTTTCAAAAACAAATCCAACTCATATGTTGTTAGAAGATATAAAAAACCTTTTATGTAATGTTGAGAAAAACTCTTTTATAAATATACTTTTAGTGGATGACTCATCTTTTATGAGAAGGATGTTAAAAGGTATATTAAGTCCTAAAAGATTTAATATTTATGAAGCAAAAGATGGTATCAATGGTTTAGAAGTTTTAAACAAAGAAGATATACATCTTATGCTTTTAGACTATGAGATGCCTGGTATGGATGGGATAGAGCTGCTTGAGACTATAAAAAGAGATATTAGGTTTTTGGAATTACCTGTAATAATGTTATCAGGAAATGATAGTAAAGATATAGTAGCACGAGCATTAAAGCATGGTGCTAGTGACTTTTTAAAGAAACCATTTGCTACAGAAGAGTTACTCTTAAAATGTGACTTACAAGTAAAAGATTATATAAACAAAAAACGGATTCAGATAAAAGAGAAAGAGTTAGCAATAGCTTTAGAAAAAACTAAAAAATCAGAAGAGTACAAATCTCTGTTTTTAGCAAATATGTCTCATGAGATAAGAACACCATTAAATGGAATTGTGGGATTTGTAAATATTTTAGCAGAAGAGGAAAAAGATAAAAAAAAGTTAGATTATTTAAATACTATACAAAAATCAAGTGATTTACTTTTAAACCTTATAAATGACATATTGGATTTCTCAAAAATAGAGAGTAATAAACTTGATATAAATAAAGAGGTATTTATAGTAGATGAACTATATCATCTTCTTCGTTCTGTTTATAATCCAATGGCGATAGAAAAAGATATAGAATTAAACTCATATATTGATACAAATGTACCAAAATACTTTTATTCAGATTTTTTAAGGATAAAACAGATTATGACAAATTTAATAAGTAATGCTATTAAATTTACACCTAAAAAAGGTAAAATAACTATATCTTTAGAATTAACAGAGGATAAAAAAAGTATACAATTTTCTGTATCTGATACAGGTATCGGAATAGCCAAAGAGAACCATACCAAAGTTTTTGAGTTGTTTTCTCAAGCAGAATCAACCACAACTAAAAAGTTTGGAGGAACTGGTTTAGGACTTAGTATATCAGCTAAGTTAGTTAAACTTTTAGGTGGTACAATAGGTATAAATAGTGAGATAAATCAAGGAAGTTGTTTTTATTTTAATCTTCCAATAGTTAAAATAGATGAAGAAAAAATAGAACATCGTAAAACAAAAGAGAGTAGTAAAATAAAAGATATCACTTCAACTTTTTCAAATCATATACTACTAGTAGAAGACAATAAAACAAATCAACAATTTATGTCAATCATCCTTAAAAAACTTGGACTTACTTTAGAAATAGCAAATGATGGATATGAAGCCTTAGAAAAATTTAAAGAAAAAGAGTATGACCTTATCTTAATGGATGAAAATATGCCAAATATGTCAGGTATAGAAGCCACAAAACTTATAAGAGGTTTACAAAGAGAACACAACTTAAAATATACACCAATAGTAGCATTAACAGCAAATGCAATAAAAGGTGATAGAGAAAGATTTATAGAAGCAGGTATGGATGAATATCTATCGAAACCTTTAGATAAAGTAAAATTAGTAGAGGTATTAACCTCTTTACTTAACAGCGATAAGGTTTTTGATTTAATTAATAAGAGGAGTGAAAAAACAGATAATTTTCCTGAAAAGTTTACAAAAAACACAATAAAAGCAGTAGATATGTTAGAGATGGCAGTTGCAGATGAGGATTTTGCAAGTGTTATAAAACTAATTAACTTGATAAAAATATCTGCTATGAGATACAAACTTCAAGATATTTTTGCTTTATGTTTAGAGATTGAACAAAGTGCAAATGACAAAGATGCAAAGAGTTGTGAAAACTTTATTATGATTTTAAAAGGATTATTAAACAATGAATAGTATAAAAGTACTTTATGTAGAAGATGATAAATCAATCATTGAATTTGTAAAAGTGATATTTAAAAAATATGATAACTTTAAAGTGTCATATGCTTACAACGGTTTAGAAGCTTTAGAAATATATAAAAATGAAAAGTTTGATTTAGTTATAACTGATATGATGATGCCTGGTATGGACGGCTTCGAATTAATAGAAAATATAAAAAAAATATCTTCTAAACAAATGTTTATAATGGTTACTGCTTTAGAAGATAAAGATGATTTAATAAAAGCTATAGAGTTAAGAGTTAATTATTTTATACAAAAACCAATAAATCCTAAAAAATTTAATCGTATTTTAAATGAGGTTATAGAGGTAGTAAATCAAAGGAAAGAAGATAAACTCTCAAAAATAATTTTAGAGCAATATAAATATGCGATAGATACAAGTACTATAATGTCAAAAAGTGATTCTAATGGTAAGATAACATTTGTAAATGATGAATTTTGTAGATTATCAAAATACAGACCTGAAGAGTTAATAGGGAAACAACACAATATTTTAAGAGATAAATCTATGCCAAAAGATGTTTTTAAAGATATGTGGGAAACAATAAAATCAAAAAAGATATGGAAAGGTGTTATAAAAAATAGAGCAAAAGATGGTACTCAATACATTGTAAATGCTATAATCATACCTATTTTAGATAACAATAATAATATCATGGAATATATAGGTCTTAGGTATGATATAACGCAACTAGAGCTTCTTAAGCATGATTTACAAACTCAACTTGATTTAGCAGTAAAAGAGATAGAGGATACACAAAAAGAGGTTGTCTTTACTATGGGTGCTATAGGTGAAACTAGAAGTAAAGAGACAGGAAATCATGTAAAAAGAGTTGCAGAATATTCATTTTTATTAGCTAGATTATATGGATTAAACGAAGAGGATTCAGAGTTGTTAAAATTAGCAAGTCCGATGCATGATATAGGAAAAGTTGGTATTCCAGATAGTATTTTAAATAAACCAGGTCGTCATACTTTTGATGAGTTTGAGATTATGAAAACACATGCAGTCTTAGGTTATGATATGTTAAAAGGTTCTAAAAAAGATATACTTAAAATATCTGCAATAGTTGCTTATGAACATCATGAAAAATGGGATGGTAGTGGATATCCAAGAGGTTTAAAAGGGGAAGATATACATATATATGGGCGTATAACTTCTGTTTGTGATGTATTTGATGCTTTAGGTAGTGATAGATGTTATAAAAAAGCATGGGAGTTAGAGAAGATACTTGAACTGTTTAGAGATGGTAGAGGGAGTCAATTTGATCCAAACTTAGTAGATCTATTTTTAAATAACTTAGATAAATTTTTGGTTATTCGTGACAAATATATTGATACTTAAATAGAACCATTATATAAAAAAGGGCAAAAATGAAAAATAAAATAATATTGAGCTTTAGTATAACTATTATACTAATTTTATTTTTAGGTACTATATCAATAGTTAAGATGAATCAATTAGCAAATTTATCAGAAAAATTATATAAACATCCGTATACAGTTACAAGTGCAACAAAAACAATAAAATCAAATCTTATGTCAATGGATGGATTTATGAAAGATATTAAAATCTCTACATCAAATACAGAGATTGAGAATATAGTTTATAAATTAAATGAGGCAGAGGGTATCATTTTTAAACAGTATGAGATAGTTTTTGATAGATATTTAGGTGATAAAGATGATATACAAAAAAGTTTTGATGCTTTTGTAGCTTGGAAACCTATACGAGATAAGTTAATAGATGAGATGTTAGAACAAACAAAGAGTAGTACAATAGTGGTAAATCACAATATAGATACAGACTATATAAATGATTTGGATAAAAAAGTTAATACTCTTGTTGATTATGCAAAAAATAAAGCTATATTTTTTAATAAAAATGCAATTGACAATAAAAATTCATCTATTGTATTAGTATTGGTACTTTTAGTATTTGTGTTAGCAGTAGTTTTAACAATATTCATTTTATTGATGAAGCATATATTAAAAACACAAGAGGATGAAAAACTTATAAATCTAAAAAAAGAACAGCATAAATTTATAAGTTTATTACAAGATGATTATATAAAAATAGACAGCTTGAAAGAGATCTGTGATAAATCTATAAATCATATTATAGATTATTTTGGTGCTATTAATGGTTCATTGTACATATATGATGAAGATAATAAAAAACTATATCTAGGTGCTACTTATGGTATAAAGTATGATAGTTTAGAACAAACTTTAGATATGCATGAAAACTTAATATCTGAAAATATATTGGAAAGAAAAACTAAAATTATTGATGTTGAGCAAAAAGTAAATGTTGGTATAATAGAAACACATTGTATTAAACTTGTTACAATACCTGTAATGGAATTTGATAAAAGTATTGGTACTATTCAGTTAGTATTTGATAAAAATTTTAATAAAATTGATATAGAGTTTTTAGAAACAGTTGTATCTTTAATGGGTACTTATATATATAAAGCTCAAAAAGATGATGAATCATTAAGATACTTGAAATTAATTGACCAAAATGTACTTATCTCTAAAACTGATTTAGATGGAAATATAATAGAAGTTAGTGAACAATTGTGTACCCTTTCAAAATATACAAAAGAGGAATTAATAGGTAAAACTCATAGAGTATTAAGACATCCAGATATGTCAAAAGAGATATTTAAAGAGTTATGGGGTACTATTACTAAAGGTCATACTTGGAGAGGTGAATTAAAAAACAGAACAAAAGATGGTGGTTTTTATTGGATCTCTTCCGTTGTAGCACCAGATTGTGATGTAAATGGAAATGTTATAGGATATACAGCTATTAGAGATAATATAACTGATAAAAAATTAGTGGAACGAATAGCTATAACAGATGGCTTAACCTCTTTGTATAATAGAAGACATTTTGATACAATGTTTCCACAACAAATTCTAGCAAATAAAAGAGAAAAAAAATATTTAGTTTTTGTTTTAATAGATATAGATCACTTTAAACAATACAACGATACATATGGACATCAAGATGGGGATACAACTTTAAAACTTGTAGCTCAAGCACTTAAAAATACTCTTCAAAGACCATATGATTTTACTTTTAGACTTGGTGGCGAAGAGTTTGGTTTGTTATACACAATAGAGGATAAAAACGATGCTTTAGAGATAGCAAATAATGCAAAAAAGAATGTAGAAAATCTAAAGATAGAACATACAGGAAACTCAGCATCAAAATTTGTAACTATATCATCAGGTATGTATATTATAAATCCTCAAGATGATAGTTTAGTTGAAGAGATATATAAAAAATCAGATGAAGCTTTATATGTAGCAAAACAAAGTGGACGAAATCAGATAAGTATTGTGAAGTAACTATTTAATATGAGTGGAAATAATGAAAATTAAAAAAGATTTATGGTTGATACTTATTGTTATATTTGTATTTTGTAATATATTTGTATTTTTATACTATGAAAAAGAATCTAGAGTTGAAGTACTTATAGAAAAAACAAAAAGAATACATAAAAGTCAAATAGATTCTGCTATATATCAATATAAATCATCAAATGAGTTTATATTTAACAGTACTATAAATAAAGAGGAAGTACTTATTCTTCAAAAAAAAGCATTAGATTCAAAAGATGAAATACAAAGAGATATATATAGAAAAAAATTATATAACAAATTAAAATCAAACTATGAGCATCTAAGAACTTTTGGTATAAAACAACTTCACTTTCATCTTCCTAATTCTGTTAGTTTTTTAAGATTTCACAAACCAAACAAATATGGTGATAGTTTAAAAAAAATAAGACATTCAGTAAATATAGTAAATAAAGAAAAAAAAGCTATTTTTGGTTTTGAAGAGGGTAGAATCTTTAATGGGTATAGAATGGTATATCCACTTTTTTACAAAAAAGAGCATATAGGTAGTGTTGAGATAAGTATAGGGTTTAATGCTATAAATAAAGTCTCTTTACATAACTATAACTCTTTTCAATATATGATGTTAAATAAAAATATTGTTGAGGGCAAACTTTTTAGTGGTGAGAAAAAGAACTATGATCAAAGCTTTATAAGTGATAATTTTTACCATGAAACAAACTCTTTTTCAAGCTATAAAAATGAGTTTAATACTAAAAAACATAATATTAGTATAAAACAATTTTCAAAATTAAATAAGTATTTAAATAAAAATATTAAACAAACAAAACTTTTAGAGTATAAACCTTTTGTTGAATTTATTGTATTAGATGGTACATATTATTTTACAAGTTTTTTACCAATAGATAATATAAAAAAGCAAAATATCGGTTATATAGTTTCTTATGATAAATGTGCTTGTGTTGATGATATATATTATGAGTATTTAGTAAAAATTATTATAGTTGTAGTTTTTTTATTTTTTATAATATACTATTTATTAAATGAGATAAAATTAAAAAATAAACTAAAGAACTTAACTAGCGAAGCTAAGCAGGATAGGGATAAAGCTATATTATCTTCTAAATCAAAAGCAGAGTTCTTAGCAAATATGAGTCATGAGATAAGAACACCTTTAAATGGTGTTTTAGGATTTGTTGATATATTAAAAGATAGTGTAACAAATAAACAAAATAGAGAATATCTAGAGATAATAGATAACTCTAGTCAACATCTTTTGGGTGTAATTGATGATATATTGGATTTTTCAAAAATTGAAAGTGGTAAATTGTATATAGAAAATTGTGATTTTGATACAAAAAAAGAGTTTGAACTTATAAAGAGTTTATTTGAAGCAAAAGCATCACAAAAAGATCTCACTTTAAATCTTATGATTGATAAAAATATCCCACCATTTATAAACTCAGATTCATTAAGGATAAAACAAATAATATCTAACTTATTAAGTAATGCAATTAAGTTTACAGATAATGGAAAATTTATAACTATATCTATATCTTTTAAAGAGAACTATTTATATGTTAGTGTAAAAGATCAAGGTATTGGAATATCAAAAGATAAACAAAATCATATTTTTAAAGCCTTTAGTCAAGAAGATGGTTCAACTACAAGAAAGTATGGTGGTACAGGATTGGGTCTTACTATAAGTAGTGAATTGGTTAAACTTTTAGGTGGTAAATTGCAACTAAATAGTATTTTAGGTACAGGTAGTGAATTTTATTTTTCTATTCCTGTTACAATAGGTAAGGATATAGATATTCAACCAAAGGATACTAAAATAGAAGATTTTGGTGGTAAAAAAGTTTTACTTGTAGAAGACAATATACCAAATCAAATGTTTATGAAAGTTATACTAAAAAAGATGAATTTAAATTATGAGATAGCATCTGATGGTATTGAAGCTATTGAGATGTTTAAAAATAATAGTTATGATGTAGTTCTGATGGATGAAAATATGCCAAATATGAACGGTATAGAAGCTACAAAACATATACTTGAATACGAAAAATCAAATAATTTAAAACATACACCAATCATCGCATTGACTGCAAATGCACTAAAAGGTGATAGAGAGAAGTTTTTAAAAGCAGGTATGGATGAGTATCTTACAAAACCATTAAATAAATTAAAATTAAATAATTTAATAAATAGTTTTATAGAAACTTGAAAAGATTATCTAGCATATCCTGTTGCTCTTAATTCTCTTATAACATTAACTTTTATTTCACCTGGATATTTAACTCTATCTTCTATCTCATTTGCTATCTCATTTGCCATTAGAATTGATTCATCATCATTTACAAGTTTTGCATTTACAATAACACGAAGCTCTCTACCTGCATTTATAGCATAAGTATTAACAACCCCATTTTTACTATTTGCAATTGCTTCAATCTCTTCAACTCTTTTAAGGAAGCTTTCAAGAACTTCTCTTCTAGCTCCTGGTCTTGCAGCACTTAAAGCATCAGCAGCACATACAGCAGCACTCTCTATAGAAGTAGCTTCTTCATGACCATGATGAGCATATATTGCATTTATAACCTCTTCAGGTTCACCTAACTTCTTACATAAATCAGCACCAATATCTACATGGCTACCTGGTATATCATGTGTTAATGCTTTCCCTATATCGTGTAAAAGTCCTGCTCTTCTAGCTTTTATTGTATCACCACCAAGTTGTGAAGCGATAAGTCCAGCTAAGTTTGCAACTTCTAGAGTATGAGCAAGTGCATTTTGTCCATAACTTGCTCTATATCTTAGTCTTCCAACAAGTTGTATTAAATCATCGTGCATATGTTTTATACCTAAAGTTGCTATAGTCTCTTCACCCTCTTTAAATATATTTTCATCAAACTCTTTTTTTACACTATTATAAACCTCTTCTATCTTTGCAGGGTGTATTCTTCCATCTTCAAGTAATAAAGTTATAGTTTTAGTTGATATTGCTCGTCTATAAAGATTAAAACTACTTACAGTAATAGTATTTGGAATATCTCCTATTATTATATCAACACCAAGGCAAAACTCTAAAGCCTTTATATTTCGACCCTCTTTACCTATTATCTTACCTTTTGCTTCCTCATCTGGAAGTGGAATATGATTGATAAGTCTTTCTGCTGCAAATTCACCAGCATATCTTGTAACTGCATGTGATAAAATATTGTTTATCTCTTTTTTTGAATCATCTTTTGCTAGCTTATACTCTTTTCTAAAAATTGAAGATATCTGGGCTCTATTTTCATCTTTTATTTTTTCTAGCATTATTGTTTTAGCTTCTTCTTGTGTTAATCCACTGGCATTTTCAAGAATTTTTAGAACCTGTTTTGAATTATCTATATAAGATTTTTTCTGTTCCTCTAACCCTTTTTGTAAAGCTGTAACTTCAATTTTTGCATTAGATATTTTTTGCTTCTCTTTTTTTAAAGTTAATAACTCTTTTTCAATTAAATCATCTAACTCATGTTGTTTTGTTTCTAATTGTTTTTTTACATCTTTATACTCTTTATCATAATCTTTTTTTGCATTTTGTTTTGCTTCTTTTAATAAAGTTTTTGCCTCATGTTCTATAACTTTTGCTTGAGCTATCGCTTTTTCTGTATATATTTCAAATTTAGCTTTATTTAGTTTGTTTGTTACAACATAACTAATAATAGCAGTTATTGAAGATATTACAGAAACTAAAATAATTGTTTCCATATTTAAACCTTTTTACATTGTTATTATATAATCTGGCTTTATATCATAATCTGAAGTTATAATCTTATCTGACTTGCAAAGTTTTAATTGTGTAAATACACAAATTGGTTTATTTTTTAAAGTTTCAAAAAATCTATCATACATACCAGCTCCAAAGCCGATTCTTCTATATGTAGGGTCTATACCAATGATTGGTACAACTACCATATCTAATTTATCAGTTTTTCTAAATCTTGAAAAATTAGGTTCTTTTATACCAAACCTTTTTTTGTATAACGGTAACCTATATTTAACAGGAACAAAAGATTTATCTTTCATATAAGGCACATAAACTTCTATATTTTTTTGTTTTCTTAATTTGTTTATTAGTACTCTTAAATCTACTTCTATATCCAATGGTATATAAAGTAGAATTTTTTTAGGTTTATAAATCTTAATAAGTTCATATATTTTTAAACTTATTGTTTTGTCTTTTTTTATTTTTGCAATATTACTATAAAATTTTAACTTATTTAAAGATAACTTTCTAAAATTATCTTTATCTTCAAATGACATCTCTAAGCCTTTTTAGGATAAAATCCAATTTATATTCTATCTAAAGGAGACAAAATTGAAGATTAAAAATATTGTAATTGTTGGTTTTTTATCAATAGCTATACTATCAGGTTGTTCAGATAAAGATACTATTAGTGAAGATGATATTGTAAAAACAGCAGAAAGTAAGAAAGTAGAGGCAAAAGCTCCAGAGTTTAATTTACAAACTCACGACGGTAAGTCTTTAAAAATAGTAGCCAATAAAGAGGGTTGGAGATTTGAAGGTTTTGAAAATAAAGCTATTTTATTAAACTTTTTTGGTACATGGTGTCCACCATGTAAAGCTGAGATTCCACATCTTAACAATATAAGAGAGAAGTTAAAAAATGATTTTGAAATTATAGCAGTTGATGTTGGCAAAAGAGGCGGAGGGACAAATACAGTAGCAGAAGTTGAAGATTTTATAAAAGAGTTTTCTGTGTCGTATCCGATTGTTTTGGGTGCTGAAAATGGTAAAATATTTGGTGCAGTTAGTGAGTTAAACCCTCAAGGTTCTATACCATTTATGATTTTATTTAATCCAAAAGGTGAGTATGTTCAATATTATATTGGTATGAAACCTGAAGAGATGCTATTTAGTGATATCTCAAAAGCAATAAAGATGAAATAATGTTTGGTATCTTTAATAAAAAAGATAAAAAAACAAATATAGAAGAGATTGATAAAAACTCTTCATCTTTAGAAAATATAGAAGAAAATATAGAAAAAACTGATACCAAAAAAAATTTTTTCTCAAGAGCATTAGAAAAAACAGTTTTAAATATAAAATCAATAGTACCTACGAAAAAAGAGAAAATAGAGTTTGATATAATTGAGGAACTTTTAATAGAAGCTGATGTTGAATATGAGATAATAGAAAAAGCTATGGATGGTTTGCCTGATTTTATTACAAGAGAACAACTTCGTCATAGACTTGTGATGTTGTTTGAACACGCTCCAAAAATAGATGAAGAAAATTTACCTAAACCTTATTGTGAACTTATTATTGGGGTTAATGGTGCTGGAAAGACAACTACTATAGCAAAATTGGCAAATATGTATAAAGAATCTGGAAAAACTGTTATCTTAGGTGCAGGAGATACATTTAGAGCAGCTGCAATTGAACAACTTTCAACTTGGGCAGATAAACTTGAAGTTCCTATTATAAAAACAAAACATGGACATGATCCAAGTGCTGTAGCATATGATACTATAAGCTCAGCAGTTTCAAAAAATATAGATCATGTTATAATAGATACAGCAGGACGACTTCAAACACAAGTTAATTTAGCTAATGAACTTAAAAAAATAGTAAAAGTTTGCAATAAAGCAAAAGAGGGAACACCTCATAGAAAACTGATGATTTTAGATGGAACACAAGGTAATAGTGCAATAGCACAAGCTAAAGCTTTTCATGAGATGGTAGGGATAGATGGTATTATTGTTACTAAACTTGATGGTACAGCAAAAGGTGGTGCATTGTTCTCTATATCAAATAAATTAGAACTTCCCATATTATATATAGGTATTGGTGAAAAACAAAATGATATTTTACCTTTTAGTTGTGATGAATTTGTTGATAGTTTATTGAATGAGATTTATACCTAAAATGGAAGATAAAATAGTAGAGTGCAGAAACTGTAAAAGTGAACTTAAAAAAGGGCAGGGTAGATGTCCATACTGTGGAGTATTAAATCCTACAGTAAAAGTACCAGAGATACTTATCACTATGTTTATAATAATATTTATAATGTGGATATTTACAACTTTTATCAAATAATAAAATATATCATCTTTAAGACCTTAATAATACCTTCTTATATTATAATGTTAAATATTTTTAATGTAAGAAGTTTTCTATAAATAATTTTTCAATTAAAACAAAACTTTTTACTATTTTTATATCACTGAATTGGAGCTAATAGATGGAAAATAAGACAATTTTGATAATAGATGATACAACAACAAATTTAGATATATTGGTTGAATTACTTGATGCTTATGATGTAATAGATGCTATTTCAGGAAAAGATGCATTAGAGATAGTAGGTGAAGAAAAAATAGATCTTATTTTATTGGATATAATGATGCCTGAGATGGATGGATATGAAGTTTGCAGAAGAATAAAAGAGAATAAAAAAACTAAAGATATACCTGTTATATTTATCACTGCTAAAACGGATGAAGATAGTATTGAAAAAGCTTTTAATGTTGGAGGTATAGATTATGTGTCTAAACCATTTAAACCAAAAGAGTTATTAGCAAGAGTAAAAACACACCTTGAATTTAGAATTTTGATAGAAAATTTAGAATTTTTATCATCACATGACACTATGACAGGTATTTATAATAGAAGAAAGTTTTTTGAATTAGCTATACAAAAATTTAATAATGAAAAAGAAAACCTTTATGCAGTTATGATAGATATAGATAAGTTCAAAGATATAAATGATTCATATGGTCATGATATAGGTGATAAAGTTATAAAACTTTTGGCAACTACTATAAAAGATAATATATCAGAGTCTTCAGTTTTTGGAAGATTGGGTGGTGAAGAGTTTGGTTTGATTTGTAATAGTCAATCAATTGATACAGTTAAACAAAGTATTGAGAGTTTAAGGGAATTAATAGAGAGTCAAGAGATTTTATCTGAAGAAAATAAGCCTATTGGCTATACAATAAGTAGTGGAATCTCTAAAATGAGTAGTGAGATTAAAAATATAGATCAACTACTAAAAAAAGCAGATGTTGCTTTATATGAAGCTAAAGGTACAGGTAGAAATAAAGTTATATTTAGATAGTTTTCTAAGTATTTAGCCATCTATTTATTAATAGATGGCTATTGATTATTTTAATCTATGAGCAAATGTATATAAAACAGGTAGATATATAAGATTTAGTATAGTTCCCCAAGCAAGTCCAAATCCAAGTGCAATTGCAATAGGTTGAAATATTACAGCTTGTCCTGTTGCAAAAAATATCAATGAACTCATCCCTA
>JAYEPD010000209.1:0-5152 GCA_034723675.1 Campylobacterota bacterium | reverse complement strand
TATTTTATATTAGCTAAATTTTAGTTATAAATGCTTGAACTTCATATTGGACTCATATCAATCCGTCATCCTTCAAACTCAAATACCCTGTACTACTAAATATTACATGGTCAAGTAGTGCTATACCCAAAAGCTTTCCACTATCCTTTAGTCTTTTTGTAACTGCCAAATCTTCATCACTTGGTTTTAATATACCTGATGGATGATTGTGAGCAACAATTATACTAGCACAACGATTTTCAATAGCAGGTGCAAAAACTTCTCTTGGATGTACTAAGCTTTGGTTTAGAGTACCGATTGTTATCACACTTGTTTGGCATATATGATTAGCACCATCAAGATAAATAGATAAAAAATACTCTTGCTTTTTACTGTGATAATCTGAGAGTTCTTCATATACATCTTTTGCTGATGATATTTTTTTATTTTGTTTGATAAGGTACCTTTTTGATAATTCAATAGCACTTATTATTTGTGAAGCTTTTGCGACACCTAAGCCATGAATATCTAAAAGTTTATCTAAGTCAAGTGTACTAAAATCATCTTCAAAAAGTTTCACTATCTCTTTTGATAATTTTATTACATCTTTACCTTTTATACCACTTCCTAAAAGTATCGCTACTAATTCATAATCTTTAAGTGAGGAAGCACCTTTAGCTAGTAGTTTTTCTCTTGGTTTGTCAAAGTGATTTAGTTGATTTATAGTTTTCATAGGATAATAATACATTAAATTCTTATAGTTTCATGAAAATATGTCAATCTGCAATGTTTTTATAATTTGAACTAAATTCTGCTATCCATTTCATTTAATAATTAATTAAACTAAAATTAGATAAAATCGCAATCCTTTAAAATAGATCTTTATGGTTTAGTTTATTGTGAAATTCACATGTAGTAATTCTAAAAGGGTTGTAAGTTCAAACATTTTGTTTAATTTATGAAAGACTACAGAGGTATAAACCCCAAAATTATCCAAGCATTAAGCTTAAAAGAAGGAAAACTTATGGTTACAATGAAAGACTTATTAGAATGTGGTGTGCACTTTGGTCACCAAACAAGAAGATGGAATCCAAAAATGAAAAAATTTATCTTTGGTGTTAGAAAAAATATCTATATTATAGATTTACAAAAAACACTAAGATATTTTAGATATACATACACTTTAGTTAGAGATGAAGCTGCTAAGGGAAAAACTATGATTTTTGTAGGGACTAAAAAACAAGCAACTCAAGCTGTTAAAGATGCTGCTTTATCTTGTGGTATGCCTTATGTAAATCACAGATGGTTAGGTGGTATGTTAACAAACTACCCAACAATGAAAAAATCAATCAGAAAACTTGAAATCATTAAAAAGATGAGAGAAGAGGGTCAGCTTGATCTTATGACTAAAAAAGAAGCTTTAATGCTTACTAGAAAAGAGACTAAGTTAGAAAACTATCTTGGTGGTATCAAAGATATGAAAGATCTTCCTGATATGATGTTTGTTATTGATGCAGTTAAAGAAAAAATTGCTATTTTAGAAGCTAGAAGATTAGGTATTAAAGTTTATGCTCCTTTAGATACAAACTGTGATCCTGATTTAGTTGATTTTCCAATTCCTGGAAATGATGATGCTATAAGATCAGTACAACTATTTTGTACAGAGTTTGCAGCAGCTATGAACGAAGGTAAAGCAGCATTTGCAGAGGCAAATGGTGAAGAGGTTGAAGAGGTAGTGACTGAAGCTGAGATAGCTGAAGTAAAAGATGAGGTTGCAGCTGAAGCAGAAAAAGCAACTGAAGAAGTAGTAGAAGAGGAAAAATAATAATGTCAGCAGCATCTCCAAAATTAATTAAAGAGTTAAGAGAAAAATCTGGTGCAGGTATGCTTGATTGTAAAAAAGCATTGATAGCTACAGATGGTGATATGGATGAAGCTATTAAGCATTTAAGAGAAGCTGGTTTATCTAAAGCAGCAAAAAAATCTTCAAATGTTGCAGCTGAAGGTTTAGTTTCAATGTTAGTAAATGACGACAATACAAAAATTACTATGGTTGAACTTAACTCTCAAACAGATTTTGTTGCTAAAAATGAAAACTTCTTAGCATTAAAAGATGAAATTACATCTCATGTTCAAACTACTGGTGTAAGTACAACTGAAGAGTTAAATAAAACAGAGATAAATGGTACATCTTTTGAAGAGTACTTAAATACAAAAATTGCAGTAATTGGTGAAAATATTGTTGCTAGAAAAATGATAACAGTTTCTTCTGATAACGGTGTTGTTAATGGTTATGTTCATTTAGGGAAAGTTGGTGTTATATTAGCAGCAACTTGTGTTCCTGAAGCTAAAGAGAAAACTATAGATATTCTTAAGAAAGTTGCTATGCATGCAGCTTCTATGAAACCTACTGTTATCTCTTATACTGACTTTACATCTGAATTTGTAGAGTCTGAAAATAAAGGTATAGTAGCAGACATTGAAAAGCTAAATATTGAGTTACATAGACTTGGTAAACCAGAAAAAAATATACCTGAATTTGTTTCTGCTTCTCAATTAACTCCTGAAGCTATTAAAGCAGCAGAAGATAGAATGGCAGAAGAGTTAAAAGCTGAAGGTAAACCAGAAAAAATTATTCCAAATATTTTAAAAGGTAAAATTGCAAGATGGATTGAAGATAACTCTCAATTAGATAAAGCAAATGCACTTTTATCTCAAAACTATGTTATGGATGATTCTTTGACTGTAGAACAAGCTCTTAAAGCATGTGATGAATCAATAGAGATAGTTGAGTATGTTAGATACGAACTTGGTGATGGTATTGAGAAAAAAGAAGAAGATTTTGCTGCTGAAGTTGCAGCACAAATGGCTAAATAATATATGTATCAGAAGTGTTAAATAGTAACTCAAATGTCTACAAATAACACTTTAGAAAACAGCACTAAAAAACAAACTCCTTTGCTTTTAGCAAAGGAGATATCTCATAATTTCGATTATAAACTTTTCGATGAAATCAATCTTATTTTAAATAAAAAAGAATCAATTGCTATTATAGGTGTAAGTGGAAGTGGTAAATCAACACTTTTAAATATATTTTCCTCTTTATTGAGTCCAATTAAAGGTGAAGTATATTACAATAATAAAAGTATATATGATTTAAGCAAAAATGATCTTTTAAAAATAAGAAGAGATGATTTTGGTATAATATTTCAAACTCATTATCTATTTCGTGGGTTTAATGCAAATGAGAATTTGGAAATATCTGAATTATTAAGTGAACATAAAGTTGACAATGAACTAATAAGCTCATTGAAAATAGATCATATAATGCACCAATCAATTGGTGAGTTAAGTGGTGGTCAACAGCAAAGATTATCGTGTGCTAGGGTTTTGACAAAGAAACCTAAAGTGATTTTTGCTGATGAACCAACAGGAAATTTAGATCATGAAACGGCTAAAGAGGTTATGAATGTATTGTTTGATTATACATATAAAAATGATGCTGGATTGATACTTGTAACACATGAAGAAGATATTGCGTATATGTGTGATAAAGTATATAAGCTTGAAGATTATGTATTGAAACAATTAAAATAAAAGGGAAATTTTATGGATAAAAGTTTAATTTTAATATCAAGAAAACCTGTAGTAATACAGATATTTAAACTAATATGTAAAAAATTAAACATATCTATAGAAATATCACAAGAGACGCAAGTTGATCATAAAGTTGATATAATTGTAGTAGATAATGAATTTATTGATGATAGATTTAATATACTTAAAACATATACGAAAATAATTGGAGCTATTTCAAAAAATGAGCTACCATTTGAAAAAGCAAATGACTTTTTAATACCAGTGCCTTTTTTACCATCTACTCTTGAATCAATTATAACTAAACAGATAGAAGTTCTAAATAAAAGATCTAGTTCTAAAATGTATATCTCAAATGTTGAAGTTGATGATACTATATCAAATGATGAACTTGAAGATGAGGAAGATTATGCTGTAGAATACCTAGAAGAATTAGCAGATGATATTGCACAAGATATGGATGAAGAGACTGATGATAGTATAGTCTCTTTTGCTACATTAAACAATGGCGGAATACTTGATACAAAAGAGTTGTCAAATATTAAAGAGATGATTAATCCATTAGATGATGTAAAAGAGGAAGATGAAGAAAATAGTGAAGATGAATGGAAAGACTTGTCCTCTATAATAGATGAAGCAATAGATGAAGCAAATACAGTAAATGAGATATATAGTAAGTTTGAACATAAACCTATAAAAGTACTTCTAAATAATTATGATATAGAGGAGTTGTCACCGTTGTTAGCATTACTTAATCAAGATATAATAGACTCTTTAACAGAAGGATATGAAGTGAACTTACAATTAAAACTAGGGAAAGTTGATGACTAGTCTATTAAATAAAGGGGCGATACTACTTATATCTGGTCCTAGTGGTTGTGGTAAAAGTTCATTATTAAAAGAGCTTTATAAGAGTTTTGATAATTATTATTTTTCAATATCTACAACAACAAGAGAGCCAAGAGATGGTGAAGTTGATGGAGTTGATTATATGTTTACTACAAAAGAGTTATTTAAAAAAGATATATCAAATGATAATTTTTTAGAGTGGGCAGAAGTTCATGGTAACTATTATGGTACATCTTTAAAACCTATTAATAAAGCTTTAGATGAGGGAAAGTTAGTTATATTTGATATTGATGTTCAAGGATTTGAACAAGTTATAAAAAAGTTAGAAGATGTAACTACAACAGTATTTATAACAACACCGACTTTAGGAGATCTTGAAAAAAGATTGGTTTTAAGAGATACAGATAGTAAAGAAACTATTGAAAAAAGAATAAATAATGCAAAAATAGAGATAAACTATGTAGATCAATACGACTACTTAATAATTAATGATGACTTAGAACTTGCATCAAAACAACTTATCTCAATAGCAAATACTGCTTTAGTAAAAGCTTCTTTATTTGATAAAGAGTTTATAATAAAAAAGTGGAACTCTTAAGAAAATATAACAAAAGCAAGTAATTAAATGGTTAGTTTACCTTATCTCTCAACTCGACCGTTATTGACAAAATAAATCTGCATTAGTACATAACTTATCTTTAATCTATTATTGATCCCTTATATACTT
>JAYEPD010000208.1:0-5326 GCA_034723675.1 Campylobacterota bacterium | reverse complement strand
CTTTTTATGGTGTTTTGTGTGTTTTCATATCTTTTTAGATAGAATTTACAATAACGCTTCCATTGTCTTAAATTTTTAGTTCATTTATTTAAGAGATTTCATTGTACAAACTATCTCGTTCAATTGGTTCAAATCCACTATTTTTAATAAGATTTATGAATTCATTTTGTTGCATACCATTTGCACTTGCAGCACCTGCTGCACTATTTATAGACTCTTTTTCTATTGTACCATCTAGGTCATTTGCTCCAAATTCTTGAGCTACAAGTGCCAATTTTATACTTGATGTTACCCAGTATGCTTTAAGGTTTGGTATATTATCTATCATAATTCTACTTATTGCAAAAGTTTTAAGTATCTCCTGTGCTGTTGGAAAATCTGTCACTTTTAAAAAGTTATTCTCTTTTTGATATACAAGTGGTATAAAAGCATTAAAACCATTGGTTTGCTCTTGTAACTCTCTTAGTCTTATCATATGATCTATTCTATTTTCACGGCTTTCTATATGACCAAAAAGCATAGTAGCATTTGATTGTTTACCTTTTTTGTGCCAAAGTTTATGAATATCAAGCCATTCTGACGAAGTAACTTTTCCACCACATATTCTTTTTCTAACCTCTTCATCAAATATCTCAGCCCCACCACCTGGCATAGAATCTACACCATACTCAATCATCATATCTATAATCTCTTCATAAGATTTATCATACTCAACGCTAAGAAAGTGTATCTCTGCTGCTGTTAGTGCTTTGACATGAATATCTGGATATTTCTCTTTTATCTTTTTAAATACTTCTAAATACCACTTAAGCCCTGTATTTGGATTGTGAGCTGATACAATATGTACCTCTTTTATACCATTTGATACACTAATATCAACCGTTTCTAATATCTCCTCATGACTCATAGCATATTGGTTTGGATTTTTTCTACTTGCACTATACGCACAAAATTGGCAAACATCTTTACAAATATTTGTTGGGTTTATATGTCTGTTTACATTGTAGTATGTTTTTTTACCATATCTATCTTCTCTTATTTTATTTGCATAAGTTCCTAACTCTAAGAGATCCATATCATAAAGTTCTATACCATCTTGCAGTGTAAGTCTTACATTGTTTTCTAATTTTTCTTTTAAGGTCATAAGGTATCCTATATTTTATATAATTCTATAGCTTCTACTATAGCTATTTTTTCTAACTCTTTTATTTTTTTCTCTAAACTCTCAACGGTTTCATTTGTATCTAAAACTACCTCTTTTTGTAAAATAATTTTTCCACTATCATATACTTTATCTACTTCATGGATAGTTACTCCTGAAACTTTCTCATTGTTTTTTATAACTGCTTCATGTACAAATTTTCCGTACATACCTGACCCACCATAAGATGGTAGTAGTGATGGATGAGAATTTATAATATTGTATTTATCTATAATGCTAGAAGATATTTTTTTCATATATCCAGCTAGAAGTATAAAATCAATATTATGAATATCTAAAAGTTCTATAATTCTTTTATCTACATTTTGAGTGTTTTTTTCATTTATCACATAAAATGGTATATTAAACTTTTTTGCTTTTAGAAGTATATTTGCATCACTATTGTTAGTTATGATAAGTGATATATTGATATTAGTTACATTGTAAATTGTATCAAATATACTACCGTTATGTGAAGCAAATAGGGCGATATTTTTCATATATTAGTAAGCCATTAAGCCATTTGAATTGATACTAATTTTAGATATTGTGTTGTTTATTAGTTTCTCCATAAACTTCTCCATCTTATCCTCTTTTGACCATATTGGTTTCTCTACTTTACTTAACTGTTGTGTTAATAATCTAGCTTTTGATATAGGAGCAACTTCATCTATAAGTCCTACATTTTTAGCTTGAGATGCTGTGAATATATGAGCATCTGCATATTTTTTATGATTCTCTTTTTTCAAGTTTCTATTTTGTACAACATCATTTACAAATGTGTCATAGGTACTTTTGATCACATTTTCTAACTCATCTCTCTCCTCTTTTGTCCACTGTCTTGTTGGTGTTCCAGCTTCTTTATATGTACCTATTTTTACTGTTTGAGTTTTTACACCTATTTTAGACATCAACTCACTCATATCAGCACTTTGCATTATAACACCAATACTCCCTATCATACTTCCTGGGTTTGCAACAATAGTATTTGCACCAACAGCTGCATAGTAACTTCCACTTGCCATAATACCACTTGCATATGCAACAACAGGTTTTACCTCTCTTAGCTCTTTTATTGCATAAAATATCTCAACAGATGGAGCAACTGCACCACCTGGAGAGTTTACTTTAAGTAAAACACCTTTTATATCTATATCATTTTTAGCTATCTCTATTTTCTCTAATATCTCACTAGCATCCATAATAGGACCGTTTAACTCTATAGTTTGTAGGTTTGCTTTTTGCATAGTTGACTGATCACTACTTGATACTATAAAGTATAAAATAGTAAGAAATAAAACAGTTTTAAAATTTCTTTGTATAAATCGTATCGGTGCTGTTATTGGTGTAAATAGTTTACTTATTAAGTTCATCTTTTCCTCTTATATATGTGTGTGTTGTTTGTGAAGTGTGTAAAACAATAGCCATAGGCAAATCCTCTTTATCTTCAATGGTATCAGGTAGTTTAAAACTTATAATATCAGCATCATAATCTTTTTTTAATATCCCTTTTTTAAGTCCTAATGCTCTAGCACCTCCTGATGTAGCAGCTATTAGAAGTTTTTGTGCAAGTTTGTATGGCTCAAAATTGTTGTGCATATAAACAGCTATTCGTAACTCCTCAAACATATTTAAAGTATGATTTGAACTAAGTCCATCTGTACCCATAGCAAGTGGTATATCTTTTATATAACTAAGATTTAATATTGAGTTGTTTAAAAGTCTGTTTGAATTTGGGCAGTGTATAATAGAAGCATTTAGATCTTTTATCTGTTGTAACTCTTTCTCATTTGCTTGGACACAGTGTGTAAAACTAAGATTTTTTAAACCTTTAAATTGATATAAAAAATCACTAGGATTAGTCATAGCTTTATGTTGATCTAACATATTATAAAAAAAGTCACTAAACTCACCACTGCTATAATTTAACCAGTCATTTTCTGCAACACTCTCTTGGAAGTGTGTTGAAACAGCCATATCTTTCTCTTTTGCTATTTTTAAAACTTCTCTTATTAGGTATGGATGAGTTGAATATGGAGAATGAATAGCAATGGCAGGTATAAAACTATCTGTTTTATGTGATATTGCTGATTTTAGTTTCTCTTGAAAGTCTAAAAAAAGTGTATCTATCATATCAGGTTTACTACCTAATACTTCTGTAAAATAGACAACATTTATAGCAGACTCTACACATGATGCCATATCAAAAGAGTATGAACTAACTGCCCCTATAGTTGTTGTACCATTTTTGATCATATTTTTAAGTTCATAATCTATAAGCTCTTTTGTAGCCTTCTCTATTAAATCTTCCCTATGTGCCATAACTGAAAAAAGCCATTTTACAAAGTTTCCATATTTTAGACTCGTCTTATTTGCACTAAATTCAAGATGAACATGTGTATTTATAAGTCCAGGCATTAAAACTGAATTTAAACCCAGATACTCTATCTTTTCTTTTGGGTATTTTTCTTTAAACTCTTCAACTGTTCCAACATCTATTATCTTCTCATCAAAAGCTATAGCACCATCTTTTATGATACTACATTGATCATCACAAGTTAGTAACCAATCTGAGTGTAAAAATTTCATATATTTAGTATCCTATGGTTTATTTTTTGTATTATAACAAAAAAATTTAGAGATGAACTTAATAGCTGATTTATCTTTTAGTTTTTGATTAGTCTTATCTCTATAATTAAACAGAGATAAGATAAGATATCTTAGAATTGGTATCTAAGAGAAAGGCTCATATTAGTTGCAACTATATCAACCTCTTGTGGTGCTACCCAACCTGCACATCTTACATTTGGTGTGTAGTCGTGTTGTATTTTAGTATATCTAACTTGAGCAGTTAGGTTATCTGATCCACCTATCTTTTTATTCCAGTATGCTTCTATAGCCTTACCTCTTACAGCTATTTTACTTCCTGTTATACTATCTTCAGCCCATGTCATTGGTGTCCAGTATTTACTACCTTGGTTATACTCTATACCAAATTTACCATCATCACTAATCATATCAGGGAAAGTTGTCCCTACCCATATAGATGTACCAGATTCTTTATCTTCTGAACCTAATATTTTATATCCATTATCTGGGTCATATTCACTCATACCAAAAGATGCAAAAACGATAGTTTCAGATAAGAAGTCATTGTCTTCATCTAGTCCATTTACTTCAAGTCCAACTGATGTAAGACAAGCAGTTCCAGCTCCTACTTTTTTTATACTATCTGTAGCATTGTAACCTTTTGTATTCATTATTGCCATTCTTTGAAACATAACTTTATATGTACCATCATAATAAGCATTACCAAGTAGCCCTATAAAGTTTACATCTTTATCATCTTCTGTTACACCTGAAGTTGTATTTGTATAAACAGCATCTGTTGCATATGGAGCATAATAACTTGGATCATTTACACTATTTACAGGATCATGAGCTCGACCAGCTACAAGTTTTACAAAAGAACCCTCTATCTTAGTATACTCTTCACCAAGTTTTATCATACCTGCATCAACCTCCATATTTGTAACATGTGCAAGTGGTGAGTTTGGATTTTGTGTATTTTGTCTATGGTTTGCCAAAAATCCATCAGATGATGGTCTTCTACCTAAACTCCATGTGATACCATTGTCTGTATTATAGATAAGAATAGCCTCTTTTACCCTTACAGTGTGGTCATTTGGTTTATTTGATGACTGCCAATCTTTTGTTGATGTATCACTATAAGCAGGGTGTCCACCCCAAACATTGTTTATACCCATCTTACTTTTAAATACAATATTATTTGATGGACTCGATACCATAGATATATCTAGTCTTGATGTTATTATATCATTTGATTTGGTAGTTCCCTCTACAGCATTACCTAAGTATTTATTATATTTATACTCCATCATATCAACTTGGTTTCTAAAGTCAACACTAAACTTTAAGTTGTCACCAGATGTATTTTGTTTTATTTTATTTAGTTTCTTTTTCTCTTTTTTTTGTGTCTTTTCAATCTTTGCTAACTTCGCTTCTA
Source organism: Campylobacterota bacterium (assembly GCA_034723675.1). Classification (GTDB taxonomy): domain Bacteria; phylum Campylobacterota; class Campylobacteria; order Campylobacterales; family Arcobacteraceae; genus JAIOSF01. The sequence goes on along the minus strand of JAYEPD010000208.1, from coordinate 98 downwards.
ACTCTTCTATCTTTTTTGCTAAATCTTCATTTGATCCAAATAGATTTGTAGAAAGTGCAGCAACAATAGAAAGTGATAATATTTTTTTGTCCATATTT
>JAYEPD010000207.1:0-5329 GCA_034723675.1 Campylobacterota bacterium | reverse complement strand
AAAAATATAGCCTACAATTGGAGAGATATTTATCTTTTTTAACACTAGATTTATCGTTAATGATAAAAATAAAATCAACACTATCATCGATAAAATATCCATTTGTAACCTTTAGCTTATTATTATACTAATATAAATTGTTATTGGAATTTAACATAATTTTTTGTATAATGAACTTAAAAATAGAAATTAAAGGCAATATATATGAAATATGGTGAAAAAGAGATAATTGAATTTGATATAAATAGTAGTGAACATTATTGGCCAAATGAGCATAAAAAAAACTATACCATAAATATAAATTTACCTGAATTTATGTGTAAATGTCCAAGAAGTGGTTATCCTGATTTTGCAAATATAAATTTATCTTATGTACCAAATAAAAAAGTTATAGAATTAAAAGCTTTAAAACTATATATAAACTCTTTTATGAATAGATCAATATCTCATGAAAATAGTGCAAATGAGATATACGATGTACTATTTAAAAATCTAAAACCAAAAAGTATGAAAATAGTTGCAGATTACAACCCTAGAGGGAATGTCCACACAGTAGTAACAATAGATAGCAACGAAAATAAATAGGATATAAAATTTGAAAAGATTGGTTTCAAGTAACGAAGCAGCACAGATATTAGGTTTATCCCTTCAAGGAGTACACTATCGTATCAAAAAAGGGCAACTTGAATCTATAAAACAAGATGGAAAAATATTTGTTTATGTTGATAAAAATGCACAAGTTTCAACATCAAAAAATAAAACTAATTCTGTTCATAATCCTGATGCAGAGTTAGATTTAGAAAAATTTGTAAACAATATAGCTATAAAATCAAAAGATGAACAGATCGATCTATTAAAAAAATCTATGAAACATATGAAAAAGCAATATGTTAGTGAAATATATCGTTTGGAAAAAAATCAAAAAAGAATCTTGGATGTATTCCAAAGTGAAGTTGAGTTATTAAAAAGTGCATTTCATGAGATGAAATCAATATATAAAATAGAAAACAAAGTGGAAAAACCATCTCAAATTAAAGAAGATATATCACCAGTAATTTATAAGGAAAAAGTAAAAGAGGAAAAAATTGGAATTGAATTTATGAACCTAAAAGAGTTCTTTATATTTATGAGAAAACACGATAAAACAGATGCCCAGATAAAAAGTATCATTTTGGACAAAATAAAAAATGGAGATAAAAGATTTATTTATAATAAATCTTTTAATGAGATAATTGTTTGTAAGAGTGATTTTATAGATATAATTTAAGGATTTAGTTTGTTAGAGATAGTAAGTATTTTAGTTGTTTTTCTTTTTTTACTTTTGCTTTACAGCTATTTTAAGCTATTAAGAGAGAAAAAAATACTTTTAGATAAAAATAATAATTTAGAAAATCAACTTGTAGCTCAAAGTAGAAATGCCGTTATGGGTGAGATGATGATGGCAATTGTTCATCAATGGAAACAACCATTAAACAGTATAGCTATCTCAAATAGTTCAGTTGATATGCATATACTAATGGATGATTTTGACAAAGAGTTGTTGTCTGAGCAAACATCAAATATAGATGATCAAATAGTTTATATGAATAGTACCTTAAATGACTTTAGAAATTTTTTCAAAGTACAGCCAAGATCTTGTTTTGAAATAAAAAATTGTATAGATGATGTCTTGAAACTTGTAGGTAAAGTTTATGCAGTTCAAAAAGTTGATATAAAACTGGAATTGACCGATGGATTATTTGTCGATGGTTATCCCAATGAGTTAAATCAAGTTCTTATAAATATATTTAATAATGCTAGAGATATAATAGTTGAAAAAAAACCAAAAATAAAAGATATTGTTATAAAATCATATCTAAAAGAAGATAAAGTAATATTGACTATTAGCGATTTAGCTGGGGGTATACCAACTGATATTTTGAATAAAATATTTGACCCTTATGTAACAACAAAAGATGATGACAAAGGTACAGGTATAGGCTTAGATATGTCAAAAACAATCATAGAAAAAGTAGATGGTACTATTGAAGCTACCAATATCACTAAAAATATAGATGGAGAAAAGCATCAAGGTGCTTCTTTTATCATCACACTAAATAGTTGCAAAATTTAGTTATCCAATTTATAAACATCTTCTTCTTTTATCTCATCAAACTTTATAATCTTTTCTCCAAAGTGATCTTTTTTAAATACTTTTGCATCTTCAATAAACTCAAATGGTATAAACTCATGCCCCATAGGTCCAAATACATCACTACCTATAACATAAAATGCTTTTGAACCATCTATCTCTTTTTGTCCATAATAATCTGTAACAGATATTTTACTTATATTTGATTTTACTGCATGTTTATAATCACCCCAATCATTTGGACTAAAATAAAACTTCATCATATCTTTTACACCATCAAAAGAGAAGTGTTTAGTTTTATCATCTACTTTATAATATATCTGTGCTGCCCATCTTGGGTACTTATATACAAACATCCCACAAACAGGACATTTTTCATCTTTTGATACTTTAATAGTGTCATGTTTTACAGCACTAAGATTTAATCTTTTTTTATCCCAAAGATATTTTGAAACCATTTGCAGTTTTTTTTCACTTATATTTTTACATAAATTTTTATTTAAAATATTAGATTTTAAATCATTTAAGGAGTTATATTTGTCTAATTTTATCTCTTGACATATTATTTTATATATCTTTTCACCTTTTTTATAAGCTCTATTTTGTTTTTTTGCATTATACTTTATATCATTTGGTATATCTTTTGTAGCCATATATAAAACAAAATCAAACTCTCTTATATCACCTTTATATTTTTTCTTAAATTTTAAAGCATCATCTTTTTTCTCAAAAGCAAGTTTTGAATACTTTGTATATTTTGTCTCAATTTTTGAATTTACAAGATAATATGCTCCTTTTGCATCAATTATTTTTTCACTATTAAAATCTACAACTTTTATGTTTTTTATTCTAGCTTTTATAGCATCGTAATCAGAAGCTAAAAATCGCAAAGATGCATATTGTTTATGTGTACCATCTGATAAATTTATAAAATAGTTTGTTTTGTAAGTGTTAAGAAGATTTTCTCCACTGTAAGAACACCAGTTTTTTAATTTTTCTTTTTGGATTAGATGGGGATTTTGTACAGTAACTTTTTGACTTAGAGCTATTGCAAAAGCATTTATATTTAAAATAAAAAAGAGAGATATAAAAAACATATCTCTTTTTTGAATAAGTGAAAGTAGTCTCATCTATTTGTTGTTCATATTTTCAAATTTTTTTTGAAATTTTTTAGCATGTTTTTTAACATCTCTATTTTCACCATATAACTCATCAAATTTATTTAACCTAACATCCCAAAAATACAACATAACTGCTTGTAGTTGACCATTGTTTAGATCTCCACAAACTTGAGTATTTTTAATAAGTGCTTTCATACTTCCCATAGTGTGAGCATCTAACTTTTCTAAAGCAGGTTTATTACACATTTTGTTATATATCATCTCACCTTTTTTATACATCTTACTACTTCTTTTTGCAAATACAAGTCCTGTATCTCTAGCAAAATCGGTAAGTGCAACTTTATATGCACCATCAAAATTCAAAACCTCTCCACCATTCTTAGTTTTAAACTTTTGAGCATCTTTTTTATCTTTAAAGGCATACTTACTAGTAACTGTCATAGTTCCTTTTTTACTTGAAGCTACAACATAAAAAGCTTTGTATGCATCTATATATTTTAAAGTTTTTACATCGGTTACTAGATATTTTTTAATAGTATCTTTTTTACCTCTTAACTCTGTTAGTTCTAACTGTTCAACTAAACAGTACATCGAACAAAATTGTCTATATGATCCATCTTTAAACTCAACTGCATGTGATGTTTTCCAAAACTTTGGTAAAAACATACCACAGTTTGGACAATACATCTTATCTGCACCTGTTTGTAAAATAGTAGCTTCGCTTGGAGCTACACTTTGAAACATATTCATTTTTGCTTCACTAAAACTTACAACTAACAATATTGTTAGCAATACTCTTTTTATCATTTTATTTCCTTGAATTTTTTTGTATTTTACATAACATATGTTAATTATTTGTTAAAGTAGTCAAATCCACAATAAGTTTTACTTAAGATTAAAGGAAATAGCTTTATTAGCAAACAAGTTTTTATATATCTTCAGACTAAAATGTATTAATATATGGCTCTTCATCTTCTAGTCGCGCGTAATTTCTTTGTTAATCTTAAGTAAAACTTATTGTGGATTTGACTTTTTTTAGACTTACTATAGTTAAATATAAGTGATTTTAGATAAAATTACTCTCAATAATAATATGAAGGAATTTTATGGACTTTTTAACAAATCCAAATGTACTATTTTATATTGCAGCATACTTAATAGGGTCTATCCCTTTTGGTTTAATTTTGGCAAAAAAATTTGCAGGAGTTAATGTAAAAGAATCAGGTAGTAAAAGTATAGGAGCTACAAATGTACTTCGTGTTGTAAAACAAACAGATCCATCTTTAGCAAAAAAATTAGGAATAGCAACAGTTGTATTGGATGCCCTAAAAGGTGCTGTTGTTATTTTACTAGCTATGATGATGGGTATGAGTAATGAGACATTGTGGGCTATTGCTGTTTTAAGTGTACTTGGTCATTGCTATAGTGTTTATTTAAGTTTTGAAGGGGGAAAAGGTGTCGCTACTGCGTTAGGTGTTTTTTTAGTACTTATTCCAATCCCAACTTTAATAGGAGCAGTTGTTTGGGCTTTTTGTGCAAAAGTACTTAAAGTATCTTCTGTGTCATCTTTACTTGGACTTATAGCAGTTGTAGTATCTGCTATAGTTTTAAATAATGGTTTAGAAGTAGACTCAAATGCACCTATGTATATCATAACTTTTATAATTTTTTACAAACATATTCCAAATATAATAAGAGTTGTAAAAGGGGAAGAGCAAAAAGTTTAATGTTAAAGATAAAGATAAAAGATTTAACATTTGATTGTGTTATTGGTATCCTACCATTTGAAAGAAAAAAAACTCAAAGAGTTATAGTCAATATATCTTTTAAATATGATTTTAATCCATTAGATGATAACTTCATAGACTATAGTGAAATATCATCTTTTGTTGAGAATATTATGAAAAAAAAGAAATTCTTACTCATAGAAGATGCTTTGAACTTCTTATACAATAAACTTAACTCTAACTACAACATAAAAAAACTAAAACTAAAAATCTCAAAACCAGATATCATGCCAAACTGTGTGGTGAGTGTAAGTACTACAAAATAATTATATTGACAACTATTATAGTAA
>JAYEPD010000206.1:0-5339 GCA_034723675.1 Campylobacterota bacterium | reverse complement strand
TATTCTAAAAGTACACTTTATGCATAGTAGTTTTATATATCACACAAAAAAGGAAGATCTATGCTAAAGAGTGAAGAATATTTTGAATCTAACTTTATAATTTGGAATAGTGAACTAGGTGTTCGAGATATTGTTACAATTGGTAAAACAGAAGTAGAATCTGACACTACAAATGGTTGGTTAGAAGAGCCTTATGAGATGGTTGGTCCTTTTAATTTAGATGAACTTATAATAATAGGTCAGATTAATTTTGCTGCATGTTATGTAATGACACACCAATATTGGGAAAAGAATATGAAAAGGTTACAACAAGAATCTTTAACAAAACAGCGTATTGCACAACAACAGTTTTATGATGATATAAATAGATACAATAACAAAAGAAAACAAGATCTATCAAATTTTAAACAATCAAACCAAGAAGAACATAGAAGAACTTTATGCTTGCCAATAGAAGGCTTACTTGAAATATCTCAAATCAAAACAGCATATCGAATTCTTGTCAAAAAAACCCATCCTGATGTTGGTGGAAGTGATGAGGAGTTTATTAAAATCACTCAAGCAAGAGATGCTTTACTTGAGAATGAAGAACTGAAAAAAATCTAAACTTATCTTTTATTTGGTATCGTCATTTGTCAATAATCCAAGATTCTCTCTAACCATCTTTTTATATCTTTTCATATGTTTTTTTCCATTGATGAGATTGTTTCAAGTTTACACGCATGAACTATATGGGAAAATTCTGGTTTTGAAAATATAGTTTCTCTATTTCTAGCTAGTTTAATAAGTTTATTAACATCATCCTCTAGTTTTATATCATCCCTATCTATTAGTGCATCATGAACATAAAAAAATACTTTTCTCTCTTCATTTGACATATTGCATGAATCATCCAACATCTTCAATGCTAGTTTTGTAGCATAATCTATCTGTATTGGTTCAAAATTATGGGTTGTAGCCCAATCATAAGCTTTTTTGTAGATATTATCTTCCATATTAAATCCTTTTAAGATGAGATGCAATATTTGTACCAATAAAAAATAATCAAAGGTTGTACTAATAAAACTGTATTATTTTGTGCTTATAAGCACAAATAAGATAAAATTCTACTCTTATAAAATCAAAAGGTTTAATAGATGGATGAGAGTAAAAATTTTTTACAAACAATTGTTGAAGATGATTTAAAATCAGATAAATATAAAGAGGTTGTTACAAGATTCCCTCCAGAGCCTAATGGCTTTCCACATATAGGTCATGCAAAGTCTATTTTTATAAACTTTGGAATAGCTAATGAATTTCATGGTTATTGTAATCTTAGAATGGATGATACAAATCCAACAACAGAAGATACACAATATGTTGAAGCACTTAAAGATGCAGTTAAATGGCTTGGCTTCAAATGGAAAGACAATGTAAAATTTACTTCTGATTATTTTCCTAAAATATATGATTATGCAATAGAACTTATCAAAATGGGTAAAGCCTATGTAGATAGTGTAGATGAAGAGCAGATGAGAGAGCTAAGAGGTACAGTCACACAAGCAGGTCAAAGAAGTAAATATGCGTCAAGAAGCGTAGAAGAGAACTTAGAGCTACTAAAAAAAATGAAAAATGGTGACTTTAAAGATGGTGAGCATGTGTTAAGAGCTAAAATAGATATGGGTGCAGCAAATATGAAGATGAGAGATCCACTTCTATATCGTATCAGACATGCACATCATTTCAGATCTGGTGATAAGTGGTGTATCTATCCTATGTATGATTTTGCTCATTGTTTATCTGATTATATTGAGGGAGTTACACACTCTATTTGCACACTAGAGTTTGAAAATAACCGTGATATTTATGATTGGGTTTTAGATACTCTTAAACTAAAAGCACCAAGACCTTATCAGCATGAGTTTGCAAGGCTTGGTATAAACTATACTGTTATGAGTAAAAGAAAACTTTTAGAGCTAGTAGATGAAAAATTTGTAAGTGGTTGGGATGATCCTCGTCTTCCTACAATAGCAGGATACAAAAGAAGAGGATATACAAAAGAATCTATTCTTAACTTTTGTGACCAAATAGGAATAGCAAAAGCAAACTCTACAGTAGATGTAGCACAACTTGAATTTTGTATAAGAGATGATCTAAACAAAAAAGTACCTAGAGTTATGGCTGTATTAGATCCTCTTAAAGTAACTATTACAAATTATGCAGGGAGTGAAGATATAGAGGGGTCATATTATCCTCACGATGTACCAAAAGAGGGTAGTAGAAAAATACCTTTTTCAAATGAGATTTATATAGATAAAAGTGATTTTCAGCAAAATCCTCCAAAAGGGTACTATAGATTAACTCCTACACAAGCTGTAAGACTAAGACATGGATTTATCATAACTTGTCAAGAGATTATCAAAAATAAAGATGGAAATATTATAGAGTTAAAAGTAAAATACCACGCTGATTCTAAAAGTGGTTCAGATACTAGTGGTATCAAAGTAAAAAGTGCTATTCAGTGGGTAAGTGCAGCAGATGCAAAAAAAGTAGAAGTGAGAGTGTATGATAGACTTTATGCAAGTGAAGTGCCAGAGGGGTTAGATGATCTAAACAAAAATTCGCTTAAAATCATAAAAGATGCTCTTATAGAACCAGCTGTTATAGATGATAAACCTGATATTAGGTTTCAGTTTGAAAGAGAGGGGTATTTTTATGCTGATCCCATAGACTATACTTCTGAAAAACCTGTATTTAATAAAATAGTTGGACTAAAAGATTCATGGGCAAAAAAAACCAATAAAAAACAAGAGACTAAAATAACTTCAAAAGCAAAAGAAAATAAAGTACAAATAAGAGGTGAAGCTGAGCCTTTGAGTGAGACTCAAAGTGCTTTATATGAAAAATACACAAATGAGTTCAAATTAAATGCTGAAGTATCAAATATCTTGGCAAGAGATGAACAACTCTCATCATTTTATGCAGAAGCATTAAAAACTATTAATAGCCCTCTTAATCTTGCAAATATTATTACAAATGAAGTGGCAAAAGAGATAAAAGATAAAGGGATAGAAACATTAAAGTTTACACCAATTCAAATAGCAAATCTTGTAGAGATGATAGATACTCAACTTATCTCAAATAAAATAGCAAAGCAGGTATTTGAAGATATGAGTAAAACGGGAGTAAATCCAACAAAAATAGTTGAGAATAAAGGACTTATTCAAATAAATGATATAAATATAATAGAGCCAATTATCGATGAGGTTATTGCAAAAAACCAAGAGAATGTAGAGAAGTATAAATCAGGTAATAGTAAACTTATAGGTTTTTTTGTAGGGCAAGTACTAAAAAATACAGGTGGAAAAGCAAATCCACAAGTTGTCAATGAACTTGTGGCAAAAAAGTTAAAATAAAGGATATAATTTGAGATTAGATATTACAAAAATTGCAAATACAATAGTGTATATGTTAGATCATAAAGTATTACACTTAAATGATAAAAAACTTTCAATTTTACTTTTTTTAATAGAGTATAATCATATAGAAAATTTTAATGACAAAATTTTTGGTGAAATTTATATTAAAACAAATAGAAATCCTGAAGCAAAAACAATCGGTGAAATTTTCAATATCATAACAAACGATAAAGACTTAGAAGAAGATGATGAGAGACTTTATATTATTCAAGAGCTTTTGGATTATTTGGATATTGAGATACTAGATAAGACAAAGTATAAAGAGTTAAATTTTATAAAAATGGAAGAGGAGTTTGATAAAAGTTTATTTACTAAAGATGAATTAAGAACAATAGATGATATTGTACAACAATACAAAAATGAAACTCCAAGGAAGATGGCAAATATCTGTTTTAGTATAGATAAAGTAAGAGAAACTACCAATGGTGAAGTGATTATCTAAGGTTAAGTTTAGTTCAAATTATTTTTAACTATATCTATATTTACTCTATGAATATGTTGTTTTATTTTATCACCAGATGGTTTGTTTTTTTGCTCTTTTATCCAAGAGATAGGGGAGTATTCAGATATTTTATCAAAAATAATTAATAGTATTGTTTCATTTAGAGATTCTTTTTTTTGTCCAATCCTTCCACTTGCATCAGCATCGGCAAATATAAGTAAATCCTCAAAAAGATCTCTATCTTTTTTGAACTCTTCAAAAAAAGTAGCTACAGTTTTATAGTTCATTTTATCTATATTGTATACTTTTAGATGATTTTTTATCAAAAAGAGCATCTTTTTTTGTAGTTTTGTTGGTAGTTGTATATCTATAAGAGGTTCTACAAATTTTGGATTGTCATGTCCACCTGCATTTGTACCATTTGATTTTTTGTACATTAAAGGTTTAGCAATATCATGAAATATAGCTGTTGTTTTTAAGAGTTGTGATTTATCTGATAGTTCTTCTAAAACCATCATTGTATGAACAAAAACATTTTTTTCTTTATGATATATATTATTTTCACTACATAAAGTTAAATTATATATATTGGGAAACAATATACTCAAAACATCTAACTCTAATAGTGTTTGAAAAAACAGTTCACTTTTAGGAAGTTCTAAAACTTTTTTTATCTCTTTATAAACTCTATCTTTTTGTAAATATTTTAGTTCATCTTTCATCTCTTTTACAAATTGTTTTGTCTCTTTTGCTATTGTAAAATCTGGAAACCGAGCTTTAAATCTAGCAAGTCTAAGAACCCTAAGTGGGTCTTCTTTAAAAGCAGTTGATGTATGTCTTAATATTTTATTTTCTATATCTTTTATACCACCATGTGGATCTATATAAGTATCACTATTTTTATCATATGCTATAGAGTTTATAGTTAAGTCTCTTCTTTTTAAGTCATCTTCTATTGAAACATCTAAGGTATTGGCTTTAAAACCATTGTATCCATCTGATACTTTTTTCTCAACTCTTGCAAGGGCTATCTCTTGACCAAATTGATTTAAAAATACAGGAAAATCTTTACCTACTTTTACTAGATGGCTAAACTCTTCACAACTATAACCAACAGCTACCAAATCTATATCGTTGGATTTTATACCCAATAACTTATCTCTAACACAACCTCCAACTTGATATATGTTTTTATTCATTTGTTATTTTATCACTTTTATTATTTTTTTATTATATCTTAATTTATTATATTATCTATTTAATTAATTTTAGAGATGCTATTAAGGTTAATATATTATAATATTTAAAAGGATAAATTATAATACCCCAAGAAAAACAAACAACTTTTTCTAAAGTTTAATTCTCAAAAGAGTAAAATTAAACAATAAAAATAGAGGGTGATAAAATGAGCAGAAAAAGAACAACATATAGTGCAGAAT
>JAYEPD010000205.1:0-5350 GCA_034723675.1 Campylobacterota bacterium | reverse complement strand
TTTTTTATTTTATAACCCTTTGAACTTAGTATTTTGATAAATATTAATTCCAGACGGTAAAATTTTAGGAGAATAGATGATAAGAAAAACACTACTTGCAACATCTTTAGTAGTATCAGCGATGATAGTAAATGCAGATGAAGTAAAAAACATAAAGAGTATATCTAGTGAGCTTGTAAAGGTGCGAGAAGATATAGAATCGTTACATTCAAAGATTAGTTTTGAAAAGTTAAGCTATAGAGATAATCTAAGAGCATACTCAAATCAAAAAAGTGATTTAGATACAAAGATAAGTAGAAGTGAACTTCGTATCAAGGAGCTTCAAAGAGATCTTGATAAGATAACTCAAGAGAACAAAGAGAAAAGTAGTAGTCAAAAGAAACTTACACCTATTTTAAAAAACTCTATTAAAGATATAAGAGAAACTGTAAAAAACTCACTCCCATTTAAATTAGAAAATAGACTTCAAAGTTTAAAAGATATAGAGCATAGACTTGATACAAACATCATCACTCCAAATAAAGCGGTAAATCAACTTTGGGCTTTTGTAGAAGATGAGATGATGTTAGGAAAAAGTAGTGGTATATACAATGACACTATAGAGATAAATGGAAACAAACAACTTGTAAAAGTACTCAAAATAGGAAAAATCGCACTATTTTTCAAAACAACAGATGAAAAATATGGGATGATAAGTAAACAAAATGGCAAATGGGAACAACAATCAATAAATAAAGAAGAAGATATAGCAAACTTAGCACATCTTTATGATTCATTTTCAAAGCAGATAAGAACAGGCAAGTTCACTATCAAAAATATATTGCCAAACGGTTAAGGGGAAACAGATATGATAAAAATATTATTAACTATTACACTACTTGTAAATTTTATATTTGCAAATGAATTAGAAAATGCTTACCAAAAAGAGTATGCATATCTCATAGCAGAAAAAAATGCCTTATCTAAAAGGATTGATTCTTTAAAACAATCACAAGATACAAATATAAAAAAAGTAAAAATCCAGATAAAATCTTTACAAAAAAAATCATTAAGTTATCAAAACAAAATAGATAAATTAAACCAAGAGATTGTTATAGCTTCAAGAGGTGCAGATGTGACACAAACAGATGATTTGTTACTTGATGCTACTATTTTACAAGCTAAAGAGAGTGTAAAAAAAGCAAATATAGAGTTAATAGAAAATGAGAAAAAAGAGTTAACGATAAAAGATGCACTTTTAAAAGCAAATCAAATTATGCAAAATGATGAAAAAGTAACTACAACAAAAGGAAAATTCTTTTTAGATGATGGTAAAGAAGTAGAGGGTACTATTGTAAATATAGGTAGAGTAGCAAAATATGGAACTACAGCTAATACAGGAGGTCTTTTATCTCCAGCTGGTGATGGTGACTTTAAGATATGGGATAATTTAGACTATGAAAAAGCAAAAAATATACAAAACAATCCATCTAATATAGACATATTTTTATATGAGAGTAGTACAAAAGCTATAGAGAAAAAAGAGGCTAAAAAATTTGAAGATGATTTAGATGCTGGAGGACCTACTGGATATGTTATATTGATACTGGGTGCTTTTGGTTTACTTTTAGCACTTTTAAGAACAATATTTCTAAGTCTATCAGGTGCAAGTGCAAATAAACTAAAAGAGCAAATAACACCAAAACTTAAAGCCAATGATATAGAGGGTGCATTAGATATATGTAAAAAAAGTAATGGGTCTGCAAGTAAAGTTATGGCAGCAACGATTAGAAATCTTGACAAAGATAGAGAACATATAGAAGATATCATAAGTGAGTCTATACTTCATGAGAGTTCACATCTTGATAGATTTGGATCATTTATACTTGTAATCGCTGCAATATCTCCACTTCTTGGACTTCTAGGAACGGTAACTGGTATGATAAGTACATTTGATATAATCACAGAATTTGGTACAGGTGACCCTAAGATGTTAAGTTCAGGTATCTCTGAAGCACTTATTACTACAAAGTTTGGTCTTGTAGTTGCCATTCCTCTACTTGTACTTGGAAATGTTTTATCAAGTTGGGCAGAGAAGATAAAAGACAATATGGAACAATCAGCACTTCATATTATAAACAAAAACAAGTCGTAACAATAGTATGTTTTTTGTATCTATAGAGACACTATACGAGTACTATTTGATGGGGGGATTTGTTATGCCTGCACTTGTAGGGGTAACATTTTTACTTTGGTTCGGTTTGGCAAGTAGGTTTTTAAACCTTGTATCAACTACAAAAGATCCACGAACACTTATCAGACATGCAACAAATAACCAATACCATCATGGTGTTATGGGAGATGCTGTAAAAAAAGCTTGTGAACTTTCAAAAGAGATTGATTCTAAAAAAAAGCTACGAGCAAATATAGATGAAGATTTTAGAGCTATAAAAACAAAACTCAATCAACATAAAACTATGATTATGTCACTTGTTGCTATTGCACCACTATTGGGACTTTTAGGGACAGTTGATGGGATGATAGAAACATTTGATTCTTTGGGTGATATGGCACTATTTAGTAGTACAGGTGGGATAGCTGGTGGTATCAGTAAGGCCCTATTTACTACACAAATGGGATTGGTTATATCAATTCCAGGTTTAATTATGGGTAGAATTTTAGATAAAAAGCAAGCAAATATGGTAAGAGAATTAGATCAAGTTATCGATCTTGTTTGTGCCAAAAAAGAGAATTAAGAAGGTTATATTATGAGATATAGACAAAGAAAACAAGAAGAGGGTTCAGTAGATATATCACCACTTATTGATATGGTATTTATCCTTTTGATATTTTTTATGGTTACAACAACATTTGTAAAAGATATGAAGTTAGAGTTAAATAGACCAAGTGCTAGTAGTGTAAGTGCTGCATCAACTAAATCAATAAGAGTCTTTATAGACAAATATGGTGATGTTTATGTAGATAATCAACCTGTGAGAATCTATGTACTTCAAAGTAAGTTAAGAGATATGCTGAGAAGTTCAACAGATAAATCTTTACTTGTAGTTACAGATGATAATGTACCTGCAAAAACGGTAATAGAAGTGGTTGATCAATGTAAATTAGCAGGTGCTAAAGATGTTGGTGTTGCAACAGATAAAGAGAATTGATGTATAAAAAACTATTAGTATTAATTGTAACTATTGGTGTCCCTTTTGTTATCTTTAATTTTGTTGTATTGTTAAATGAAACATCTTTTGAAAAAGAGGATAAAAAAGATAAAAAAACAAATTTTAATGTTGAGAAAAAAAAGCAGATACAAAAAGCTAAACCAAAACCAAAGCCAAAGCCAAAACCAAAAAGAACAAATCAACCACTTCCATCTATGAAACCATCAAATGTTGGGAATAGTTTAGGTGGAGATGGTCTTAGTTTTGGTATGCCACAATTTAGTGAGGCTGAGTTTGGTGAGTTTAAAGATGAAGGACTTCTAGGAGATATGAAAAATAAAACTATGGATAAAGATAGTGTAGATTCTGCTCCAAAGGTTATGAAAAGGTCACCTATAGTGTATCCTGAACTTGCAAGAAAGCAAGGGGTAAGTGGATTTGTTTTATTAAATGTACTTATAGATGAAAGAGGAAGAGTTGAAGATATTGAGATAATTGAGTCTAAACCAAAAGAGATTTTTGATATATCTGCTACGAATACTGTAAGAAAATGGAAATTTGAACCAGCAACATATATGGGTAAAAAAGTAAAAGTTTGGGCAACACAAAAAATTGTCTTTAAGCTAAATTAAGGGGATTGATGAAAAATATATTATTAATTATTACCATTTTTTTTACATCATTAATAGCAAAAGAGGAAAAGAGTGTTGATTATCTTAATCTTGGGGCTATACTTATAAAAGATGGTTATCATAAAAGAGCAAAAGCAACTTTAGATAAAGTTGATGTTACAAAAGAGAATTTTGATTTTATAAAGTTTTATACACTCAAAGGGGTGATGAACCAAAGTTTAGGGTATCCAAATCTTTCAAATATCTATTTAAAAGAAGCTATAGAAAATGGACAAAAAAGTAAATCTGTGTATCTTTATATGGCAAAAAACTATTGGGTACTAAAAGATTATAAAAATACAATATTTTCTATAAAAAGTGCAGAAGATTTAGCAAAAAAACAAGAAACTTTTTTTGTAATACTAGCAGAATCTTATAAACAATCAGATGATTTCGATAATGCTTGGAAAGCTTTAGATGAGGGGATAGAACTTTTTCCTAAGTATAGTAAGTTTTATAGACAAAAATTTTATTATCTTATGGAGCTTGGATTTTACAAAAGAGCTATGTTTTATGCAAAAGAGTTTTTAAAGCATCAAAACTATTCTACAAAAGATTACTTGAGTGTATCTTTAGTTATGAGAGAAAATAAGATGTATACAGAAGCTGCTACACTTCTTGAAGAAGCTGTTATAAGGGAACAATTTACAAATCCAACTGGAGATGATATAAAGAAACTTTATGAACTTCTTGGTCAAATTTAT
Source organism: Campylobacterota bacterium (assembly GCA_034723675.1). Classification (GTDB taxonomy): domain Bacteria; phylum Campylobacterota; class Campylobacteria; order Campylobacterales; family Arcobacteraceae; genus JAIOSF01. The sequence goes on along the minus strand of JAYEPD010000205.1, from coordinate 826 downwards.
ATAGATAATGAACACTATACAAGTGCTGCTTTGGTTTTTGATCAAGCGAGTGTATTTTATCCACAGTTTGCCCACAAAGCTGCTACTCTGTACCTAAAGTCAAAACTACCTGTACGGTCATTTCAATTAAACAGAAGAGTACTAGAGCAAAAAGAGAAGTTTTCTCAAAGAGTTGGTATAGATATCTATCTTGAAGATTATGAAGCATTGGTGGCTACTTTACCTGCACTTAAAAGATATGGGATTTTAAAAGATGATAATATAAAGTATGCACTTGGTTATGGATACTTTAGAGTAGGAGAATTTGATAAGTCTAAAAAATATTTAAAACAGATACAATCATCAAATTTATTTAAAAAAGCGACATATATCTTTGAAAAAATAGATAGATGTGAAAACAATCCGTTAGATTGTAACAATTAGAAGGCGATATATGAGATACATACAATTAATATTTATTTTATTGATACTCAATAGTTCATTATTTGCAAAAGCAAATCTTTATATATTTGTTTTTAAAGATGGTGTAGCATTTAAAGATACAAAAATACAAGTAGGTGAACATATATCTACAACAAATGAGTATGGATACACTAAATTTGAACTTCAAAGTGACACTTATGAGATAAGTTACTTTAAAGATGAAAAATTATTTGCATTGAGTGAAGCGAATATAGTAGATGATCAAGATAGTCAGGTATTTTTAAATATCACAAATGATAAAGCAGAGGTGGAACTAGATCTTCCACTTGAAGCTTATGATCAAGATTTTAAAAAAGTTGATATAAAAAAACTAGAAGGTCCAAAAGGGACTATAGAATTAAAA
>JAYEPD010000204.1:0-22216 GCA_034723675.1 Campylobacterota bacterium | reverse complement strand
GTTGATAAAATAGGATTGTTTGGTAGCTATGCTAAAGATAAACAAACACCAAACAGTGATATAGATATATATGTAGAGTTTAAAAACAAAACTTTTAAAAATATATCTGGACTATGGGTATATCTTGAAGAACTATACAACAATAAAATAGACTTACTACATAAACATAAAAGAAGTAAAGGTGCTATTTTTGAATCTATCCAAAAAGAAGTGATTTATGGATAAGTCAACTACATTAGAACTTATTGATTTTATACTAGAAAGTATAAGACTTATAAATAGAAGATTTAAGGATATTGAAAAAAGCGATGATTTTATAGATAGCGATGATGGTCTTGATAAGCTTGATTCTATATCAATGAGAATACAAGCAATAGGAGAAGCCTTAAAAAATCTTTATAAAAATGAGGAAACTTTACTTTTAAAAGTTGCAGATAAAACTTATTGGAGTAAGATTATAAAAACAAGAGATTTTATATCTCTTCATTATGTAGATATAGATTCTGAAACAGTATTTGATATTTGTCAAAATGAACTAGATGAATTAAATCAAAAAGTTTTAAAACTAAAAAACAACTAACCCAATAAGGTATATTATGAAAAATAAACTAAAATCAACTCTTATTACATTCTTAACACTTACACAACTAAACGCCACAACTATAAAAAGTACAGGCTATGGCGACTTAGAAAATGAAGCCAAAAAAGAGGCTCTGTCTAGTTTGTCAAACAAAATATCTGTAGATGTAAAAAGTGATTTTAAAACTATCACTAAATCTTTTGGAGATGAGTATAAAAAAGATAAAGAAAAACTAATACACTTATCTTCAAATCTACCATTAAAAGGTATAGAGTTTGAAACAATAGTTGGAGATAGACTAGTAAAAACTACAGCGATACTATCAAGTACTAAAGCACTTAAACTATATGAAGTAGAACTAGAAAGGTTAAATAAAAATATATCAAATAGTATGAAAGAGTATAAAACTACTAAAAACAACGATATACGATACAATATCTTACATCAAGTTTTAAATGATATAAAAAACTTCAACAAACACAAAACAGTAGCTATACTCCTTGAAGGTAAAAATTTACCAACACTAAGTATAACACAAAGCCAAATTTACTCAAAACTTCAAAAACTATCTCAAAATATAACGACACTTAAAATAGCCACAAAAGTACTCACAAAAGATATAAAACAATCAGCTATCTATATAAGTGCTATCAAACCAAGTGGTTCATCACAAGTGACACAGTTCGCAAAAATACTAAAAGATAGTATGTCAAAAGAGCTAAGTATCGTAAAATACTCATCAAAAGCAAAATACTTTTTAAGAGGTAGTTATGAGATATTAAAAAACTCTATGTTTGTCACAATCAATTTAAGCGATATAAACAACAATATACTAAAAACCACAACAACAACTTTAAATCCAAGTGCATATCAACATACAAAATACAAACCATCTACAAAAACATTTGATGAGGCACTAAATAAAGGATTTGTAAAATCAGGTAAATTAAATGTACAAATAGGTTTCAAAGGTTTCAATAGAACAGATGGTATAGATTTAACTAATGGTGATATGGTAGATATAGTTGTAAAGACAAATAAGCCTATGTGTTATTTTCTTTTAGGACATACACTAAAAGATGATAATAAATTTTCGTATGTTTTACCAATAGGAAGTGACAACAGCCCTTTTATAAATAGTATCACAGGTGAAGATGTAAATAAAAATATAACTATAGTAGACGAAGTTCCTATATCAGAACCATTTGGTAGTGAAAACCTACAGATATTTGCAAGTACCTTTAACAAAAATGGTAGCTGTCCTTTAACTCCTCCACATTGTGAAGAAAATGAAGATGGATATTGTGTAGTAGGTGGAACTCCTAGTTTGGTTGTAGCTAAGACAAGAGGGTTAAATATAAAAAAGAAAAAATTTAAGATTGAAAAAAGTGAAGCTAGTGTTAGTTTTACTAGTTTTTAAAGTAAAATAAATACACTAATTTTTAGTAAATTATTTTTTAAAAGTTTGATTTTAAATACATATTAAGATACAATACTTGTATAAAATAAAAGGTTTAATTATGGATAAAACAAGAGTTGATGATATGTTAATAGAGATGATAACTCCAAAAGTTAAAGAGATAGAAAAAAAATTTAGTAATAATCAGGCTTTAACACAAGAGGATATAAATACATTATTATTAAAATCACAATACAATCACATAAACCATCTTGATATGAAACTAGATGAAGTTACAGCAGATGTAGCAAGTTTAAAAGGTGAATTTGCTGGTTTAAAAGGTGAATTTGCTGGTTTAAAAGGTGAATTTGCTGGTTTAAAAGGTGAATTTGCTGGTTTAAAAGGTGAATTTAATACTAAATTTGCAAATTTAGAAACAAAATTTGAACAAGCACAAGTAAAAATGCAAGAAACTATCATAAGTACTATGAAATGGTATATTGGTGGTGCAGGTGTAATTCTTGTACTACTTAAGAGTTTAGAGTTGTTTGGTAAATAAAATAATAATCATTTCTGCTTTTATGGTTAAAAATCCTTGAAATTTCTTAAGATATTTTAAAACATTTTGTCCAAAATAATAAGTATTAAAAACGCAATTCCTAAGTAACCATTTATAGTAAAAAAAGCTTTATCTATCTTGGAAAAGTCTCTATTTACAATAATATGCTCATAAGTTAACATAATAGCACTAATAAAAACTGCAAAAAGAGAAAAGAAACCAAGCTCTGCTTCAATAGTAAATAATAACCAAAAAACTATAGTTAATATATGCATTATTTTTGAAAATAACATAGTTTTTTCTACACCAAATTTTGAAGGGATTGAGTGTAAGCCCAATTTTTTATCCACCTCAATATCTTGTAAAGAGTAAAGTAAATCAAATCCAGCAACCCAAAATAGAACACCAATACTTAAATATAAAGACCATAATGTTATAGTCTCACTAACAGCAACTACTCCAGCTATAGGTGCAAGTCCTAATGAAACACCTAAAATAATATGTGCAAAATAAGAAAATCTTTTAAAATAAGAATAGCTACCAATTATTACTAAAATAGGTATAGACAGATAAAAAGCAAGATCATTAACAACATATGCAACTGCTATGAAACCTATTGCATTTAATATAGTAAACCATAACATTTGATTTTTTTTTATTCTACCATCAACGGATGGTCTATTTACTGTTCTTGGATTTAAGGCATCTACATCTCTATCAAGATACCTATTGAAGCCCATAGCAAAATTTCTAGCTGTTAAAGCTGCCAATATTCCAAAAAAGAAAAGTGACCATCCAAACCATCCATTAGATGCAACAATCATAGCAATAAATATAAAAGGGAGCGAAAAAATAGAATGCTTGAACATCACAAGTTCATTGAAATCGTTTATTAATTTTAGTATTTTATCCATAAGCAGAATTTTACTATAATAATCTTAACAATATACCAAAAAGGAATTACTTGTATAAAGAACTAGCAATCATAGCACCAACAGCATCAGGGAAAACAGATTTATCTATCAAATTAGCTTCAAAATTAGATGCTGTCATTTTATCTCTTGATAGTTTGTCTGTTTATAAAGATATAGATATAGCATCTGCAAAACCTACAAAAGATGAGAGAGGTGATATTGTACATTTTGGTGTAGATAAAGTTTTACCAAATGAAACATTTGATGTTATAGAGTTTATAAAAGAGTATAAAATTGCAAAAAAATATGCACTCGAAAATAACAAAAATCTTATTATAGTAGGTGGTACGAGTTTTTACCTAAAATCTATGATAGAAGGTTTGTCCAAAGTACCTGCAATAAGTGGTGAAACAAAAGAGAGAGTTAAAAAAGAACTTCAAAACTTAGAAAATGCTTATAGCTATCTTATGGAAAAAGATGAAAATTTTATGCGAACAATTGATAAAAATGATACATATAGGATATCAAAAGCATTAGAGTTATACATAGAAACAAACACAATACCATCTAAGTTTTTTGAACAAAATAAACCAGAACCTATAATAAAAAATATTGATATATATGAAATAGATACACATGTAGATATTTTAAGAGAACGGATTAAAAAAAGAACAAAAAAGATGTTACAAAATGGACTAATTGATGAGGTGTTAAATCTAGAAAAAAAATATACTAGAGAACCTAACTGTATGAGTTCTATAGGGATAAAAGAGACACTTGATTATATAGATGGGAAAATTGATAAAAAAACTCTTGAAGAACTTATATCAATACACACAGGGCAATTAGCAAAAAGACAAAGAACTTTTAATAAATCACAATTTAAAAACATAAATAAAGATAATCTTACTAACTTATACAAAATGATAAATAATTAATCAAAGTGAATTAGTAATGTTCCTTTTTGTTACAGTATAGTTAGTATATATTATAGTAAAAGTGCTTATTGTAAGTTAATATTTAATTATAATTGGATAGTATTTGTTAATTATTGTCAACTATTTTAAATAAAGTAGTTATAGACACAAAGGGGGAAAAATGGAACACTCAAGCTTTGCACATCCTTATTTTGGTGCATTTGTTATGTTCGTAATCACATTTGGAGCATTTATTGCTACAACAATGTTATCAAGATTTGTAGGTGGTAAATTAGCTAGAAAAAATACTGAAAAATTAAAGACTACACTTTATGAGTGTGGTCCAGAGGTTACAAAACAACCAAATACAGTATCGGTACAATTTTATTTAATGGCACTTTTATTTATATTATTTGATGTAGAGATTATATTTATGTTTCCATGGGCTGCAGATTTTAAAGTTCTTGGATGGTTTGGTTTTATTGAGATGATATTGTTTATCATTCTTTTAACTATTGGATTTATATACGCATGGAAAAAAGGAGCCCTTGAATGGCACAGCATAAAGTAAATTATTTGGCCGAAGGTGGTACACCTATAACATTAACAACAGTAGATAAAATAGTAAATTTTGCTAGAAGTAATTCACTTTGGCCTATGACATATGGACTAGCTTGTTGTGCTATTGAGATGATGGCAGCAGGTGGATCTAGGTTTGACTTTGATAGATTCGGTACTATTTTTAGAGCAAGTCCAAGACAATCAGATGTTATAGTTGTTGCAGGAACTCTAACCAAAAAACATGCAGAGTTTATGAGAAGACTATATGATCAAATGCCTGACCCTAAATGGGTTATATCTATGGGAAGTTGTGCCAATACAGGTGGTATGTTTAATACATATGCAACAGTACAAGGTGTAGATAGAGTAATTCCTGTAGATATATATCTTCCAGGTTGTGCCCCTAGACCTGAAACATTACAGTTTGCACTTATGATGTTACAACAAAAAATAAGACGAGAACCATCAAATATGGCTCAAAGAGCAAAAAGGTTAATATAATATGAGAGCATATACACCAAAAAATGATGTACAAAAAAAATCTTATTATAATGATAGATTTTATGTAAAACCAACATTAAAAAGAGATTCTATATATATTGATTCAGTATTGAGTGAAGATTGTAGAAGTTTAAAAAATGTAGTTGAAATATTGGATACTTATATAGAGTTAGATCATTTAGTTATCTATATAAATCCAGAAGATAATTTAAAAGCTATAAAGCACCTTCAAACAGTAAGAGCATATGATTTCTTAATTGAATTAACAGCTGTTGATTATATAGCTACAAGAGATGGATTCGAAATTATTTATGAGATGTTATCAACAACTAAAAGAAAAAGATTAAGAGTTAAAACATTTATAAAAAAAGATCAAGGTATAGAATCTGTTAATCCATTGTTTAGAATGGCAGATTGGTCAGAGAGAGAGATGTATGATATGTATGGTATTTATGTAAATAATCATCCATTCTTGAAAAGAATTATTATGCCTGATGACTGGCAAGGACATCCTTTACTTAAAACTTATCCTCTTCAAGGTGATGAAACTGCTTCATGGTATGAAGTAGATAAGATATTTGGAAAAGAAGCAAGAGATACTATCGGTCCTGAACTAAGAGATGCTGCTTGTGTTGATAGATACGATACAGAGCGTTTTGCTAGACTTGGTCATGAAGTACCATTTGGTACACCTATTTCTGAAGGTAATGAACCTGATACTCCTATTAGATACCAAGAGGAAGGTGGAGTTAAACTATTTGGTGCGACTGTTGTAACACCTTTTGATACAATAGAAAAAGTACAATTGAAGGAGAGAAAATAGATGCAAGTTAAAAATAGATTAAAACCTTTCTTTGAAAATATCACATTTGATAGAGATGACAATACTATGGTGGTTAACTTTGGTCCTCAACATCCCTCTGCACATGGTCAGTTAAGATTGATGCTAGAGCTTCAAGGTGAAGAGGTAGTGAAATCTCATCCTGATGTAGGTTATCTTCATAGAGGTATTGAAAAGATGGGTGAAAACATGATATATAATGAATTTTTACCAACAACAGATAGAATGGATTATATTGCATCGAGTTCAAATAACTATGGATATGCTTTAGCAATTGAAAAACTTATAGGTGTAGAAGCACCTAGAAGAGCAGAAATTATAAGAACTATGCTTTTAGAGTTAAATAGAATTATTTCACATCTTTTTTGGTTAGCAACTCATGCACTTGATGTTGGTGCTATGTCAATTTTTCTTTATGCATTTAGAGAAAGAGAGTTTGCAATGGATTTAATGGAAGATTATTGTGGAGCTAGACTTACTCATAGTGCAATTAGAATTGGTGGTGTCCCTTTAGACTTACCAGCAAATTGGACAAATGATTTAGTGAAATTTATAAAAGTTTTGGAATCTCAAATCCCTATTTATGAGGGGTTATTAACAAAAAATAGAATCTGGAGAATGAGACTTGAAGATGTTGGTATTATACCTGTATCTATGGCTAAATCTTGGGGTGTAACAGGACCTGCTTTAAGAGGTAGTGGAGTTAAATGGGATATTAGAAAAGAGATGCCTTATGGTATATATCCAGAACTAGACTTCGATATCCCTGTAGCTGATACTTGTGACAGTTATGGTAGATATAAGTGTTATATGGCAGAGATGTATGAATCAACAAAAATTCTTAGACAACTTATACCAATGTATGAAGAATCAGAGATTCAACTTATGGCACATAGTCCTGCTTATATCTCATGTACTAAAGAGGAGATGATGACACAAAACTACTCTTTGATGCAACACTTTGTTCTTGTAACACAAGGTATGAGACCACCTGTTGGAGAGGTATATGTGGCTACAGAATCACCAAAAGGTGAATTAGGTTTTTATATAGTAAGTGATGGTTCACCATATCCATACAAGCTTAAATGTAGAGCTCCTAGTTTTTGGCATACTGGATTACTTCAAGATTTACTTCCTGGTCACCAGTTAGCTGATGTTGTTACCATAATAGGTAACCTTAACATAGTATTTGGGGAGATTGATAGATAATGAAAAGATTTGACCTAAGACACTTAAAAAAAGATTTTATACCAAGAATGGTAGAGTTAATGCAAAGAGAGGTAACAGCTGATGAAAATGGTATTTTTCTTTTTGAGATAGGAGACTTTACTGCAATTCAAGAATCTGCTGATTGTGTAAAAGAAAACAATTGGACATTGATGAATTCTTTAAAGTTTAATGAGGTTGATTGGACAATCGTAGTTAAAAAAACTGCACCTGTTTTTGATACCAAAGCTGAAGCGGAAGAGTAGGATTATTGTGAGTAAAGTATATTTTTCGACATGGCAAAATGAGATTATAGATAATAGAGAAATTGTAAGTCAAGATGATTGGCAAGAATCTGGTGCTAAATTACCTGTAACTTATGATTCTAATAATGATACTAAAGCTTTTGTTGGATGGGATGGATTTACACTTTTTACTTCTGAAGTTGATGTTGTAAAATTAGCAGTTAATTATGCTAAACAATATCAAGAATATAGTGAGATGTGTGGAAGATGTGCTCCTGGAAAATGGGGTGGTAGAATTCTTTATGATATGTTAGACAAAATAGCTCGTGGTGAAGGTGAGATGAGTGATTTGAATCACTTAAAAGAGATAAGCTCTACTATGCAAACTACAAGTAAATGTGAGATTGGAAAAACAGTACCAACTCCAATTTTACAAATGATTGAATATTTTGAAGAAGAGTTTCATATCTTAATTAAACAACAAAGAAAATCTAAATGGTATGATATAGAAGATGAAAGATATATAGCAAATATAACTGCACCTTGTAGTGATATGTGTCCAACACATATAGATATACCTGCTTATATTGAAGGGGTGAGAGATTTAGATTATAGTGCGACATTAAGTGCAACAAGAGATCATATGCCTTTAGCACATACTTGTGGTAGAGTTTGTCCACATCCTTGTGAAGATGCATGTAGAAGATCAAATCTTGATGAAGCTGTATCAATCATGGAGCTTAAGCGAATTGGTGCTGATTTTGAAACTGATCATAAATTAGATTGGATACATCCAAAAAAAGTACAGAAACCAAGAAAAGATGGTAAAAGAGTTGCAATAATTGGTGCGGGACCTGCAGGTTTAACAACAGCTTATTACTTAGCAATCCAAGGTATTAGCGTGACTATTTTTGAAGAGTTGCCTGTACTTGGAGGTGAAGTTACAGTTGGTGTACCTGAATATAGAATGCCTTTTGATAAATACAACGAAGATATCAAACTTGTAACTGATTTGGAATGTGTTGAAGTTATAACTAACCACAGAGTAGATGCAAATAGACTAAAAGAGATAGAAGAAGAGTTTGATGCAACACTTTTAGCCTTTGGTACAAGATTGTCTAAAAAAATCAGATGTGAAAATGAAGACCCTAGTTATAAAGGTTATTGGGGTGCTATTGATATGCTTGATAAAGTAAATCTTTGGCATAAATTTAAAATTGGAAGTCCAGCTAAAGAAGATTTAGATGGGAAAACAGTAATTTGTGTTGGTGGTGGATTTACATCTATGGATGTTGTTCGTTGTTCAATAAGAGAAGGTGCTAAAAGAGTTGTTATGTTATATAGAAGAGATATGAAAACTATCATTAGAAATACAACTTTAGAAGAATACACAGAAGCTGTTGAAGAGGGAGTTGAATTTATCTTTCATAGTGCTATTAATACAATAGTTGATGAAGACGGAACTATAAAAGCAGTTGTTGTTGATAAGTATGAGCTTGTACCAGATCCAAATGGAGGGAGAGCACAACTTGTAAAGATTGAAGGTGCAGAGGAAACTATTGAGTGTGATTTTGTTATACCTGCTGTTTCTCAGGCTTGTGATCTTCAGCTATTACCAAAAGAGTGGGAACTTGATATGACATCTTGGGGTACATTACAAACAAATGGTAAAGACTATATGACAAATAGACCAGGCTTATTTGCTGCTGGTGATTGTGAATATGGTCCTATGACTATTGTAAATGCAGTAGGACAAGCAAGAAGAGCTGCTTCTACAATCTCAAGATATATATATGATGGAAAAATATCTTTAACAGATGAGGAGATTATGGAAGATCATATGGCAAGATTAAAAGTTTATAATAAAAATGAAAAAATCACTGGATGGATGCCTGGACTTCCTCGTGAACATAGTGAAAAAATTGAAACAGAAATAAGAAAAGACAATAATATAGAGGTAAACCTTGGATTTACAGCCCAAGAAGCACAAGCAGAAGCTGAGAGATGTATGAGATGTTATTACCTAGGGATGGTGGCAGTATGAGTGAACGAATACAACATAGAGGTAAATTAATAACAGTTACAATTGATGGTAAATCATGTGAAGGTATTTATGGTCAAACAATTTTAGAGATTGCAAGAGAAAATGATATATATATTCCTACAATGTGTTACCTTACAAAAGTATCACCAATAGCAAGTTGTAGAATGTGTGCAGTAAATGTGGAAGGTGTAGATGGTCATATATTAAGTTGTCAAGAGAAAGCTGTTGATGGTGCTGTAATAACTACTAATGATGAAAGCTTAGAGCATCACAGAACTAATATAATGAAACTATATAATGTAAATCACCCTTTACAGTGTGGTGTATGTGATAAAAGTGGAGAGTGTGATCTACAAAATAAAACTTTAGAATTCAAAGTTGATTCTCAAGAATTTCCTGCAAAAGATATGTTGAAAAAGAAAAAAGGTTGGGGTGTATTAAGTTATGATCCAGCACTTTGTATTATGTGTGAAAGATGTGTTCATACTTGTAATGAAACGATTGGAGCAGCAGCACTATATATAAAACCAGGTGGTTACAAATCTACAATTGATAATAAAATGAGTAGATGTGAACAATGTGGTGAGTGTATTACTGTTTGTCCTGTAGGTGCTATGGCATCAACTGATTACAAATATACAACAAATGCTTGGGAGAGCCAAAAAGTACCTGCAACTTGTACACATTGTAGTAGTGCTTGTCCTTTATATTATGATGTAAAACATAATGGTATTGAAAATTCAAGAGAACAAACAATTACAAGAGTTGTAACAGATCATGATTTTGATATATTATGTGGTGCAGGTAAATTTGCATATAGTTTTGAAAATAAACAAATTTCAAATACAATAGTTGATTTTAGAGAAGCTATAGAAGAGATAAAATCTTGTGATACAATAAAATTCAACTCTTATATTACAAATGAAGAGGTACTTATATTACAAAACTTAAAAGATAAACTAGGTGTAAAACTTGTAAATGAGGATGCATATAATTATCAAAACTTTTTAAATAACTATTCATCAATAACAGGTAAAAGTTTATATACAGCTACTAATAAAACTGTAAATGAAAGTGATGTAGTTATTATGTTGGGAACAAGAATTGCAAGAGATAATCCAGTAGTAAAATATAATGTAAATATGGCTATCAAAAAACAAAGAGCTGAATTTATATACATGCATCCAATTGATGATGTAAATTTACAAAATAAATATACTCAATATGTGAAATATGAAGTTGGAAGTGAAGAAGCTGTACTTGCTATGTTGGCAAGTTATTTATTAAAAGAAAATAATGATTTAGAATCATCAATAAAAGAGTATTTAGATAATTTAGATATTGGACATCTAAGTGGAGAATCAAGTGTTGGTGAAGAGGAATATGAAGAGATTTTACAAAAACTAATAAGAAAGAAAAATAAGACTTTGATTATTGGTAGCGATGTTTATGGTCATGATAGAGCATCTGATATTGCAAAACTAGTTGGTATTATTGATAAATATAGTGATTTTAAAGTGTTGTTAATACCTACATCTACAAATACTTTGGGTGTAAGTTTATTATGTAGTTTAGATAAAGAGGAAAGTGGTAAAGTTTTAGGATACAATGTATCAGGTGATTATACAATATCAAGTTGTGGTAATGGTGACTTTAATACACCTGCACTTAATCAGCAGGAGGGTACATTTACAGGTCTAGATTTAAAAGTGTTAAATACAAATGTAGCAATACCATTTGATGGATACTGTTTAAATGATTTAGTTGCCCAAATATTAGATCGTCCAAAAGAAAATACTATTGATTATACTATAGAGTTAGGTGAAACTAATGAATATAGTGATGTAGAGTTTGATACACTAAACAATGGATATGATAAATATGGAACAGATTTAAGAGGATATGAATTGAAAGCATCTGATGTAACAATTGATGAGAACCTATCTAATATTGCTGATTTATCTTCATATAATGGTACTGTTATTTACAATTGCGAACCTCTATATCAATTTAATGAATATACTAAAAAGTCATTAACAAAATCAATTTTCCCTAAAACAGATAGTTTCCTAAAAGGTAGCAAAGCTTTTGCAACAGCAGCAAAAATAAAAACTGGTGAAAAAATAAATATTGTTTATGACGGAAAAAGTGTAACTAAGGTATTTAAACTAGATAAAGATATAAAAGGTACTGTTGCAATGTATCCATCTTATGATGTAGGGTTAAATAGTAATAATTTGATGTCAGGCTATAGATATAAGCAAGTGAAAATTGAAAAGGTGGAAACTACCGATGAGTGATATTGTAAATATAACTATAGATGGTAAAGTTTGTACTGCAAAAGAGGGAGAATTTATCTTAAATGTTGCTCGAGCAAATGATATATTTGTACCTGCAATTTGTTATCAAACGAAATGTACACCAACTTTAGCATGTAGATTATGTTTAGTTGAAGCTGATGGAAAACAAGTATATGCTTGTAATGCAAAAGCTAAAGATGGTATGAATATATCTGTAAATACTCCAAATATTGAAAAAGAACGAAAAGCTATAATGGAAGTTTATGATGTAAATCATCCATTACAATGCGGAGTTTGTGATCAAAGTGGTGAATGTGAACTCCAAAATTATAGTTTATATATGGAAGTAGATAAACAAAATTATAGTGTAAAAGATGTAGATAGACCAACTTCTGACTGGGGTGTGATGAAATACGACCCAGGTCTTTGTATAGTTTGTGAAAAGTGTGTTAGTGTTTGTAAAGATATGATAGGTTCAAATGCTTTAGGAACAGTAAAAAGAGGTGCAGATGCACTAGATGCAAGTTTTAAAGGTAATATGCCTAAAGATGCTTATGCTATGTGGAACAAACTAAATAAAAATCTTATTGGTTTTACTGAAGAAAAATGTATAGATTGTGGTGAATGTATAGCAGTTTGTCCAGTTGGGGCATTAGTAAGTTCTGATTTTCAGTACAAATCAAACGCATGGGAACTAAAAAAAATACCAGCTTCTAATCCTTATAGTTCAGATTGTTCATTGATATATTATGAAATTAAACATGATACAATTAAGAATAATACACAAGAAAAAATATATAGAGTTACTAACGATGCACATTATACAAGTTTAAGTGGTGCTACTAGATTTGCTTTTGATTTTACAAATAAAGCTACGAAAATTGAAGATAATGATGAGTTTTCAAAAGCTATAGATATGGTTAAAAATGCTGATACTATTGTATTTAATTCTTTTATTACAAATGAAGAGGCACTTATACTTCAAAAGATAAAAGAAAAATTCAACTTAAAACTTGTAAATAAAGACGCATATAATTATAAATCATTTTTAGAAGAATATTCTAAAGTATCAGGAAATTCTCTTTATACAGGAACTATAGATGATGTACATAATGCAAAATTTTTAGTATCAGTTGGTTCATATTTAAAATCAGATGCACCAGCAGTAAAATATGCATTTAACAATGCTATTAGTATGAATAAAGCATTTGGTACTTATTTTCATCCTATGGGTGATACTCATATAGAAGGTTTTGGTAAAAAAGGGAAAAGTATAGAAACAGTTGCATCTAATCCATTAAGTGAAGATGCAATTTTATATTTTATTTTAGATAAATTTGGTGTGAATATGCCAAATAATATAACTGAATATTTGAATAGTTTAAAAGAGACTAGAGTGAAGTCTGTTACAGAAACTATAAAAGAAAAAGTTACTGAGACTACTGTTGATCCTGAAACAAAAGAAGAAAAAACAACAAGTAAAATGGTTCCAAAGAAGGTAACTAAAGATGTTGAGTATGTTTACACAAAACTTATTGATCTAATTGGTACAGATGAAAAATTTCTTGAATCATTTGAATTAGCAGCATCAGGTGTAAAAGATGGTGATTTTATTTTAATTATTGGTGAAGATTGTATAACTCATCCAAATAGTTCAAATATAGCCAGACTTTGTGGTATGGTGGAAAGATATACACAATTTAAAGTATTGATTACACCTACTCAAACAAACACACTGGGTGTAAGTATGATATGTGATTTAGATGAAGAGATAAGTGGTAAAACAGTTGGTTATAATGTAAAAGCAGACTATGAACTAAGTTCGTTTGCAGATGGTAATCTAAATATGCCTGTACTTCATCAACAAGAGGGTACATTTTTAAATATCAATAAAACAGTAGTTCCAACAAATGCAGCTTTAGCTTATAATGGTTATGAACTTAATGATATAGCAAACAGTATTTTAGATGATAAAAAAGATTATGTAATAAATTACACAAAAGAGTTATTTAAAAACATAGAATTTGATAATTTAGATAACTATTTTTCAAATGATAGAGTAGAGCATAGAGGTTATACTATTGAAAATGAAAAAGTGACTATTGATGAAACATTAACAGTTCAATTTGAAGAAAATAGACTTAAAATAGAAGAAAATGAGTATATTATTTACAATGGTAATCCAATAAATCAATTTAATGAGTTCACAGCAGTTGCTCATCAACTTAAAAATGATATAGTTGCTTTATATATATCTGAATCTTTAAAAGAAAAACTAGCTTTAGAAGAAAATAATATTGTAAGTATAACATCAAATAATACAACTATGAATTTAGAATTCAAAGTTGATAAAACTTTAGTAGGTGATATTTCGTATATACCAACATATGATAAGAATATAAATACTCAAAATCTTTTCAACAGATCAAGATTTAGTGTATCAAAATTAAGAAAGGCATAATAGATGGATAATGATATAATAATGACAATTGTAAAGGTAGTAGTGATCTTAGCTGTATTCTCTGCACTTGCAGGTTTTACAACATATATTGAGAGAAAAATATTAGCATTTATGCAGCGTCGTCCTGGACCACTTCATGTAGGTCCTTTTGGTTTATTACAAATTTTAGCAGATGGAGCTAAACTTTTTACAAAAGAGGATTTTGTACCACAAAATGCAAATAGATTAATATTTATGATTGCACCAGTTATAACTGCAGCTACTGCTTTTATAGCTATGACAGCGGTACCTTTTATACCAGGAGTTATAGTTTCTGATATAAATGTAGGTGTTCTTTTCGTACTTGGTGTTATGGCTACAGGACTGTATGGACCTTTATTAGGTGGTATGGCACAAGCAAATAAGTGGGGACTTTTAGGAGGTGCAAGAACTGCTATACAACTTTTATCATATGAAGTTGTTACAGGTCTTTCTATATTAGCACCATTGATGTTAGTTGGAAGTTTATCTCTTATTGATATAAATAACTACCAAGCAGGTGGAATATCAAACTGGCTTATTTGGACACAACCTTTAGCATTCTTCTTATTTTTAATAGCTGGTTATGCAGAAACAAACAGAACACCTTTTGATCTTCTAGAGCATGAAGCAGAAGTTGTTGCTGGTTATGCTACTGAGTATTCTGGTATGAGATGGGGTATGTTTTTTATAGGTGAGTATGCAAATCTTTTTACAATCTCATTTTTAGTAGCTCTAATGTTCCTAGGTGGTTTTAATGACTTATGGTTTATTCCAGGTGGAATTGCAATTATATTAAAAGTTATGTTCTTAATATTCCTATTTTTATGGACAAGAGCATCTTGGCCACATGTAAGACCTGATCAACTTATGTGGTTATGTTGGAAAATTTTAATGCCATTAGCGTTACTAAATATTTTAGTAACAGCTTTAGTAGCTATGTAGTAAAGAGGTAATTATGAGTTTTAAAGAATTAAAAGAGAGAAATGTGGGAAGTCAAGAATATATCATGATGGATATAGAGGAGTATCCAAAATCTGGTTGGGAACAATTCAAGCAGATTATGGATCGTGGTTTCAGTATGGAACTTTTTAAAGGTTTAGGTATTACTTTTAAAATAATGAAAGGTGTTTTATTAAATAATGAATCACACAATACACAATATCCTATAGAAAAACTACCTATATCTCCACGATATAGAGCAGTACATAAACTTCTAGCATTGTTAGAAAGTGGAACAAATAGATGTATTGGTTGTGGACTTTGTGAAAAAATTTGTATCTCTAAATGTATAAGAATGGATACAATTATAGATAAAGATTCAAGAAAAGAGGTAGTAGAATATTCAATAAACTTAGGTCGTTGTATCTTTTGTGGGTATTGTGCTGAAGTTTGTCCAGAACTTGCTATCGTACATGGTGGTAGATATGAAAATGCAAGTGAACAAAGAGAGCATTTCTTATTAAAAGAAGATATGCATACACCATTTGATGAATTAATCAATCAAGTTGAATATGATGGATTTGGTGCAGTTTCACCAGATGCAGATATGAAAATCAAGAAAACGCCTCTGGCATATTAAGGATATAAGATGTTTGAAGTAGTAGCTTTTTATTTATTTGCTTTTTTAACAATTGCAATGTTTAGTATAACAGTGTTAACAAAAAATGCACTGTATGCTTTAAGTTCATTGGCAGCTGGTATGATATTTATATCGGCATTTTTCTTTTTACTTGGTGCTGAGTTTTTAGGAGCAGTACAGATTGTAGTATATACAGGTGCTGTTATGGCACTATATGCTTTTGGTATGATGTTTTTTGATTCTATTAATAACTTTAGAGAAACACCAACAAACTCAAAACTTACATTTTTGTTATCAGGTATGATAGCTTTAATTATAGTATTTATTTTTGTTGCCCCAATAGTAGGTGCGAATATAACTGCTCATTATCCTGTAGGAATTTCAGCAAATCACCCTGGTGTTGTTGTAGGAAATATACAAGATGTTGGATTGGTATTATTTACTAAGTATCTTGTACCATTTGAAGTAGCTGCTGTTATGCTACTTGTTGCTATGATTGGTGGTATTATTTTAGCAGGTAAGAAGATGGATGTATCTATAACTAAATTAGAAGATTCAGAGATAGATAATCATAAAACAGATTCAGAGATAGCAAAGGATTTAAAATGAGTGTAACTTTAAATGATTATCTAATCTTAAGTACAATAATATTTATGATAGGTATGTATGGTGCGATGATTAGAACAAATTTACTTATGTTGTTTTTTTCAACTGAAATTATGTTAAATGCAGTAAATATAGGATTTGCTGCAATATCAAAGTTTCATGGAGACTTGACAGGTCAAATGTTCGCATTTTTTATAATAGCTATTGCAGCAAGTGAAGTAGCAGTTGGTTTAGGATTATTGATATTATGGTTTAAAAAACACAATTCTATTGATTTGACAACTCTACAAAGATTGAAGGGATAAGGGAATGGAAAGTTATTTATATATTGCATTATTTGCACCACTAGTTGGTTCATTATTTGCTGCGTTATTTGGAAATACACCTAGAAAAGTATTTACAGGGGTTATAACTTCTGGATTGTTAGGTGTATCATTAATAGCATCATTAAATTTACTTTATTATGTTTATAGTACTGGAAATATTGTTCATGTAAATATGTTAGATTGGATAGTTATTGGAAATGTAAATATTCCATTTGGATTTGTAGTTGATCAAGTGAGTGTTGTTATGATGGTAGTTGTTACAACAGTTTCTACGATGGTACATATTCATTCTATAGGTTATATGGATCATGATGAGAGTTTTAATAGATTCTTTGCATGGCTATCGGCATTTGTTTTTTCAATGATGATATTAGTTATGTCTGATAACTTTGCTGGATTATTTATAGGTTGGGAAGGTGTTGGTCTTTGTTCTTGGGGATTGATTGGATTTTGGTACCATAAAGAAGATATTAAAAGAAGTAAAAATATTGAAGAATCACCATATTCAACTTTATCACCATACTCATCTAAGTCACCATCATGGGCAGCTAATGAAGCTTTTATTATGAATAGAGTTGCTGACTTAGGTATGCTTATTGGTATATTCTTAATATTTTGGAACCTAGGTAGTTTACAATATGATGTAGTATTTGAAAAAATAGGAACTCTTGACCATGGATTGATTGTTGCAATTGCAGTATTCTTATTTATAGGTGCTATGGGTAAATCAGCACAATTTCCTTTTAATACATGGTTGGCAAATGCTATGGAGGGTCCTACTCCTGTTTCTGCACTTATTCATGCTGCTACTATGGTAACAGCTGGTGTTTATCTTGTTATTAGAGCAAATGAGATATTTACTGTTGTACCTGAAGTGGGATACTTTATAGCTTGTCTTGGTGCATTTGTTGCTATTGGTGCAGCATCAATGGCATTGGTTGCTACAAATATGAAAAAGATTATCGCTTTTTCTACATTATCACAACTTGGATATATGTTTGTAGCTGCTGGTCTTGGTGCATATTGGGTTGCACTATTCCATCTTGCAACTCACGCATTTTTTAAATCAGTTCTTTTCTTAGGTGCAGGTAATGTTATGCATGCAACCAATGATGAAATCAATATTAAAAAAATGGGTGGACTTGCTAAACATATGCCTCAAACTGCTATGATTATGACAATTGCATCTGTTGCACTAGCTGGTATCTTCCCACTTGCAGGTTTCTTCTCTAAGGATTTAATTTTAGAAGTTGCTTATGGTAGCCATGCTTATATAATCTGGACTGTATTATGGTTAACAGCTGGTATGACAGCATTTTATTCTTTTAGACTTGTTATGTATGTATTTCATGGTAAAGAAAACTATGATCATGATAAAGTTCATCCACATGAAACATATCCTTTTGTAATAGCAGCTATGACACCTTTAGCTATACTAGCTATAAGTGCAGGTTGGTTTAAAGAGCAATTTGTAGAGATGGTAACAAAAGTATTGCCTCCATTACATATACATGTAACAGATGCAATGCTATGGTCACTTATTGCAATAACTACAGCTATTGCAGCTGGTGGTATTGCTTTTGCTGTTTATAAGTTTAGAAAAGATGGTACTTACTATAGTGAAAAAATGAAAGATAGATTTTGTTATAAACTTTTAGCAAATCAATACTATATCCCACATTTCTGGGAAGAGGTTGTATCTAAACCATATTTAGCATTGTCTAAATTTAGTTGGAAAGAACTTGACTTAAAAATTATTGATACTATTGTAGATGGTATAGCAAAAGGTTTTTATTCAGGTGGAGAAAGTGGAACTGCTATGCAGTCTGGTAGCTTATCAAAAGGATTAAAATGGATGGGTATAGGTATAGCTGTACTATTAGTTTTAATATTAGCTTTTGGTAATTTAAAGTAAGGAAGGGAAGTAAATGGAATACATTTTATCAGTTTTAATATTTTTTCCAGCGTTTGCAGCAGCTATAGGATTTATGGTAGATAAAGATGCAATACGAACATATGGAATTACAGTTACAGCAATAGAGTTTTTACTTTCTTGCTTGTTATGGTTTAACTTTGACAATAGCGTTGCAGGGATGCAGTTTACTGAGTTTATCCCTATTATATCACAGTATGGAATATCTTATAATCTAGGGATAGATGGAATATCTTTATTTTTAGTATTAATGACTACTTTTATGACAATGATATCTTTAATTGGATTAACAGAGAAAAGAGATCTTAAAAATTTAGTTTTAACAGTATTATTTTTAGAGATGACTATGGTTGGAGTATTTTTAGCATTAGATGCAATCATTTTCTATGTATTCTGGGAATTATCACTAGTACCTATGTTATATATTATTGGTGCATGGGGTGGAAAACTACGAATATACGCATCAATTAAATTTTTCCTATATACATTTACAGGTTCTTTAGTGATGCTTGTTGGTATGTTATATTTAGGATATGTATATTTTCAAGCAACAGGTAGTTGGAGCTTTAGTTTACTAGACTGGAATATGTTGATGTTGCCATTTGATATGCAGATGTGGTTATTTGTAGCATTTTTCTTAGGATTTGCTATAAAAGTACCAATGGTACCATTTCATACATGGCTTCCTTATGCTCACGGTCAAGCACCTACGATAGGTTCAGTTATACTAGCAGCAATTTTGCTTAAAATGGGTACATATGGATTTATAAGATTCTCTTTACCACTATTTCCAGATGCAAGTGTTGCATTGATGATACCAATGGCAATACTTGCTATCATAGCGATAATCTATACAGCTCTAGTTGCATATGCACAAGAGGATATAAAACAGGTTATTGCATATAGTTCAGTATCTCATATGGGTGTTATAATACTTGGTATTTTTGCACTTAATGTAGAGGGTATAGGGGGGTCTATATTTTTAATGATCTCTCATGGTATTGTTTCAGGGGCTTTATTTATGCTAGTTGGTGTTATATATGACAGAAGAGGCACTAAGATGATGAGTGAATTCGGTGGATTAGCAAAAGTTATGCCTATGTATGCAACTGTCTTTGGTATTATGTTGATGGCTTCAGTTGGATTACCACTTACTATTGGTTTTGTAGGTGAGTTTCTTGCATTGTTAGGTTTCTTTGCTGTATCACCTATATTAACAGGATTAGCAGGAACTACAATAATTTTAGGTGCTGTTTATATGTTGGTTTTATATAAGAAAACATTTTTTGGACCAATTACAAATCCAATAAATAATAAACTTAAAGATTTAAATGGTAGAGAAACTACAGCACTTATACCTTTAGTTATGCTTGTAGTATATTTAGGTGTTTATCCTAAACCTATACTTCAACCTGTTGACACAAGTGTAAAACAACTAGTTCAACTTATGTATGTAAAATCTGTATCGCCTGTTACTAAAGAAAAAATAGCATCAGTTAATACTATAGGGGAGACAAAATAATGATTGAACCAATTTCAATAGATGTGGCAGCTTTAAATCTGCCAAGTTTAGCACCAATGCTTATAGCAATCGTAGGTGCTTTAGTTATATTATGTATAGATTTAGCAACTAAAAATCTACATAAATCATTATATGTTATGTTAACAATACTTATACTTATAATGGACTTAGGTGCAGTTATAGGATTTGATGGTGCTACACGAGGTTTTTTTGATGTTATGTTGATGGATGGTATAGCTATACTTTCTCAAATCATCATTATTGTAGCTTCTGCATTATTTATACTTCTTGCATTATCACAGCAAAGGTTTCATGAGTATAGATACCCTGAATATTTTGCATTGTTCTTATTTATGGTAGCAGGTTTCCAATTTATGGTAGCATCTGATAACTTGATATTGATCTTTGTTGGTCTTGAGACTGCATCTATGGCACTATATACACTTATTGCTATGCATAATAGAGATGAATCAACAGAAGCAGCTTTAAAATACTTCACTATGGGCGCATTAGCAGCTGGATTCTTTGCATTTGGTTCTATGATATTTTATGCCTTAACAGGAAGTGTAGAGTTAGGTCAAATAAGTGCAAGTTTAGTAGCTTCTAATTTTGACAATTATCCTTTTATATTACTAGGTATTGTATTTATACTTGGTGGTATTGGATTTAAATTATCTCTTGTCCCATTTCACACATGGGCTCCTGATGTTTATGAAGGTTCAAGTGCTGCAATGGCAGGATATATGTCAATCGTTCCAAAAATTGCCGCATTTATAGTTGCTCTTAGATTTTTTGAAATATTTGTAAGTGTTGATAACAGATGGGTAGAGATGATCTTATATGTTACAGTTATAGTAACTATGACTTTACCAAATATGGTTGCATTGGTTCAAACTGATGTTAAAAGAATGTTAGCATATTCATCTATATCACATGCTGGTTTTGTAATGGGTGCAATTCTTATAGGGAATACACAAGCTACAGAATCTATATTTTTATACTGGATTCTATTTACATTTACAAATCTTGGTGCATTTGCAATGTTGTGGATAAACAGAACTAAAAACAAACATGGATTTGAGAGTGATCATCCTTTTGAAAAATTTGCAGGATTGATTAAAATCTCTCCAGTAACTGCTTCAATTATGGCACTTTTTATGTTAAGTTTAGCAGGTATCCCTCCATTTAGTATATTTTGGGGAAAGATGTATCTAATTGGTGCAGCTGTTAATGCTGACTATATAGTATTAGCATTGATTATGGCACTTAACTCTGCAATAGCTGCATACTACTACTTGAAGTTAATAGTATATATGTTCTTAAAAGAGCCTACAAGAGATGATAGAATTGAGTTTATGGGTAATGCTAACAAACCATTACAAACAGTTGTAGGTATCTCTGTGATAGTTACTATTACTTCAATTTTATATATCAATCCGTTATTAGAGATGATAACAAAATATGTACAAATGAGTGGATTCTAAAATAATAACAAAAGAGCTAGTTAATCTAGCTCTTTAAACTATCTTTAATCATAATTTATATATCATTTCAAACTCTTTTTAAGATAAACATTGAGAATACAAAAGTATTTTGACTGCTTCTCTTAGACCTTTACAATCATTTTTAAAGGCAACTCCCCAGGGTAGGAATACAGCAAGGAACTTTTATCTTTGGTGTGTTTAGGTATCTGGGAGGAGT
>JAYEPD010000203.1:0-22328 GCA_034723675.1 Campylobacterota bacterium | reverse complement strand
GGTATAGTTTATAGATGGTGTCACGAGAGAGACTTGAACTCTCGACCTCCGGCTTATGAGACCAGCGCTCTAGCCAGCTGAGCTACCGTGACATCGGTTATGATTGGCTTGTTTGATTGTAATAATTGTAATTAGTGGCAGAGAGTGGGGGATTCGAACCCCCGGAGGTATGACCCTCGCCGGTTTTCAAAACCGGTACGTTCGACCAACTCTGTCAACTCTCTACTAATAAAATGGTGCGAATGGTCGGAATTGAACCGACACTCCGAAACCGGAATTGGATTTTAAGTCCAACGCGTCTACCTATTCCGCCACACTCGCATATGTATTTATAATCACTTTGATTAAAGGTATTTCAAATTTAAGATGTCATCCTTAATTTGTAGCCGAATTATAGTAGGTTTTTTTTTATTTGTCAAGTACTTTTTGAAAAAATTTGAAAATTTGTATTAACCTATTAAAATTAATATGTATTAATATGAATTTAACTATAATTAGACAAATATAAATTAAGGGCATATTAGTTTTTAAAGAGGCCCTTAAATAAATTTAAGGATTATTATGAGAAGTGATGAAGTAAAAAAAGGGCACTCAAGAGCCCCTCATAGGAGTTTATTTAGAGCAACAGGGTTGCAAGATGAAGATTTTGATAAGCCATTTGTAGGGGTTGCAAACTCTTTTATAGAGGTTATTCCTGGGCATTTTTTCTTAGATAAGGTAAGTGATATTATCAAAGAGGAGATAAAAGCAGCTGGTTGTGTACCTTTTGAGTTCAATACTATTGGTGTAGATGATGGTATTGCAATGGGTCATGATGGTATGTTATTCTCGTTACCTTCAAGAGAGATTATTGCAAACTCTATTGAAACGGTAATGAATGCACATAAATTTGATGCAATGATAGCTATACCAAACTGTGACAAGATTGTTCCAGGTATGATTATGGGTGCTATTAGAGTTGATGTTCCTACTGTATTTGTAAGTGGTGGACCAATGGCAAAAGGTTATACTAAAGATGGTACACCTATTGATTTAGCTACTGCTTTTGAAGCTGTTGGTAAATTTGAAGCTGGTGAGATCACTGAAGCTGAGCTTACAGATATAGAGTGTAATGCTTGTCCAAGTGGTGGATCATGTTCAGGGATGTTTACTGCAAACTCTATGAATACATTGATGGAAGCTATGGGTATTGCGTTGCCAGGAAATGGAACAATTTTAGCGTTGACAAAAGAGAGAGAAGAGCTATATAGAAAAGCAGCTAGAAGAGTTTGTGAACTAGCTAAGATGGAATGGGAAGAGAAACAAAAGTTTAATATGACAAATATCTTAAATGAAAATGCAGTTAGAAATGCATTTGCTGTTGATATGGCTATGGGTGGAAGCTCAAATACTGTACTTCATATGCTTGCTATTGCAAAAGAGACTGGTGCGAACTTTGAATTATCAGATATAAATGCAATAAGCAAAAGAGTTTCGCATATTGCTAAAATCTCTCCATCTTTATCTACTGTGCATATGCAAGATATCGATAAAGCTGGTGGAGTTAATGCTGTGATGCACGAGATGGATAAAAGAGGTGAAAACGGAGTTCTTATAGATAACCTAACAATTATGGGTGATACTATAAAACAAAGAATTGCAAATGCAAGTATAACTGATACAAATATCATCCACACTATTGATAATCCATACTCAGAGGTTGGTGGATTAGCTATTTTATACGGTAACTTAGCAGAGCAAGGTGCTGTAATTAAAACTGCTGGTATTACAGGTGATAGAGTTTTTACAGGTACTGCTGTATGTTTTGATGGTCAACCTGAAGCTATTGCAGGTATCATAGGTGGTAAAGTAAAAGCTGGTGATGTTGTTGTTATTAGATATGAGGGTCCAAAAGGTGGTCCTGGTATGCAAGAGATGTTAGCCCCTACTTCTCTTATCATGGGAATGGGCCTTGGTGATAGTGTTGCACTTATTACTGATGGTAGATTCTCAGGTGCCACTAGAGGTGCTAGTATTGGTCATGTATCTCCAGAAGCTGCTGAGGGCGGTATGATAGGACTTCTTCAAGATGGAGATGAGATACATATCGATGTAGATCAGTATATTTTATCTGCAAACTTAAGTGATGAAGAGATAGCTAAAAGAAAAGCTGATTTTAGCCCTATTAAAAAAGAGATAAAATCAAGCTGGCTTAAACAATATAGAGCATTAGTTACAAATGCAAGTAGTGGAGCGATACTTAGAACTGATATGTTCTAAAAGTTTATTTAAAGAGGAGATTATTTAGAGGTGGTTTCAAATAAAGATATTGCATCCTTAAAGTTATAATTACTTAGGTGATTTTTTATTTTTTCAAATATATCTTTATCTTTATCATCTAAAAGATATTTATCTAACTCCTCTACAATAGGTATACACCTTTTTGTTCTTTTTGATTTTATAGCTTCTTTTAAATTTAAAAACAGCTCTTTTTTTAACTCTTTATCAATAGATATAAGTGTTTTGTTTTGTATTAAATCAATATCTTTTAACTCATCTAACACTAAATTTAAATTTTCTTTAAATATAAAAAATTTATTTTTATCTTGATTTGTTTCTAACTCTTGAGATTTCAAGTTTAAATTTTTTGCTCCAATATTTGCACTAAGTCCTTTTATTGTATGAATGTATCGTTTTAGTTCATCTTCTTTTAATAAATCTATATTCATATCTTTATAGCTATTATAAAACTTATTTAATATTTTTATGTATAATTTTTTGTTTTGGTTTACATATTTTAAACCTATGGTTGTATCAATATGATTAAATATAGGTATTTTTATATTATCATCATTAAATTGATTATTATTTTTTGGTTTGATATATCTAAATAGTATCTCATATAATTTGTTAATATCAATAGGCTTTTTTAAATGTTCATCCATACCATAAAGTTTAGTTTTTTCAATATCATCTTTCATTGCATCGGCACTTAAAGCAATAATTGGAATGTTTTTATTTAACTTTTTTATAATTTTAGTTGCTTCATATCCGTCCATAATCGGCATCCTTATATCCATAAGTATTAGTTCATATTTATTTTTATTAAACAATTCCACACCAATTGCACCATTAGATGCAACATCTATATTAATACCAGAGTTTTCAAGTAATCCTTTAACTATCTCTTGATTTGTGTAATTATCTTCAACCAATAAAATATTGTTAGATTTTAAAATGCTAATATCTTTAATATCTTTATTGTAAAATTGTTTATCATTTTTTTTATATCTTTTGTTTTTTAAAGTTATCTCAAAAATAAACTTACTTCCAATATCTATTTTACTCTCCACCCAAATTTCACCACCCATTAACTTTATTAACTGTTTTGATATAGAAAGACCTAAACCTGTACCTCCATATTTTCTTGTTGTGCTATTATCTACTTGTGAAAAAGATTGAAAAAGTTTATTTTGTTGCTCTTTTGAAAGACCGATACCTGTATCTGATATCTCAAATCTATATTTATCATCTGTTATTCTTTTAATATATATGCCAATTTCACCACTTGTAGTAAATTTTACTGCATTATCTAAAAGATTTGTTAAAATTTGAGATATTCTTAATCTATCTCCAATCAAATTGTAACAAATATCTTTATCATAACTTACTATTAGTTTTAAATTTTTTTCTTTAGCTTTATATTGGATTAGACTTATACTTGAATCTACAAGATCATTTAGATTAAAATCTATTTCATTTAAAGACAATTTACCAGCTTCAATTTTTGAAAAATCTAAAATATCATTAATAATACCTAATAAGTTTTTAGCACTATTGTCTATTTTTTCTAAATAATTTCGTTGTTTATCATTTAATGAAGTATTTAATGCAAGATGAGACATACCAAGTATTCCATTCATAGGTGTTCTTATCTCATGTGACATTTTTGCTAAAAATTCTGATTTTGCTTTTGTACTCTCTTCTGCTTTTAGTTTTGATTTTAGTAGATTTTCTTCTAGTTCTTTTTGTTTTGTAATATCTTTAATACTTACAAGCATCCTTTTTTTATCATCCATAAGTGCAATAGACATATTTGTGATGATGTGGTTACCATTTTTTGCAATGCATGTTTTGATAAAGTTTGTAATAAATCCTTTTGATATAACTTCTTCTATAGCATTTTTACTTCTTTTTTTATCATAGTCAGCACTTAGTTTTAAGCAACTTGTTTGTAAAAGTTCATTTTTTGAGTAACCTGTAATATCTGCATATGCTTTATTGATATCTAAAAAAGCAGTCGTTTCAATATCAAGTATGGCGATTCCATCTTTTGATGTTTTATAAATAGCTTCAAATGTTTTCTTTTGATCTTCTATTTGTTTCGTTCTTTTTTCAATATTTTCTTTAAGCTTATTTTTTTCCTCTTGCCAAGCTTTATAAAATACTATATTGTTAATAGTATTTGAAAATTGTTGTGTGAAGTTACCAAGTGCTAACATTACCATTTGATCTAATCCAACTTGTGAAAACTCTGATATATCCTTTGTCCCATTTCCAATAATAATAAGCCCATAAGGTATATCTATATCTCCACCAAAAAGTTCGAAATAAGCTTCACTTAAAAAAAGGGATTTTGTTAAACTTGAAACCTCTTTTTTTGGATTTATTTTAGTGTGTATAATTGGTTCTTTATTTATCCTTAATGATTCTATAACTTCACCTGACAATAGAAGGTTTATGATAGTTAATATCTTTTTTTCTATTGGACTGTTATAGCCAATAGATTTTACAACCTTGAACCAACCATTTGTATCGTCATGTTCAAAAATTAAACATTTTTCAAAGTTTAACTCTTCTGTAGTGAATGAAGTAGCTATATCATAGAGTTCGTTTATAGTTATAGTTTCATTTAAACTTTTACCTATTTGATAAAGTTTGTTATAAATCTTTGTTTGTTTTTTATTTATTTGTTTTAAAGCTTCAATATTTAAAAATTCCATAATATATTATAAATAAATCTCCACTTCTAAATAATCATCTCCACATGATATCCCTTTTGTCATACGAGTTTTATATCCAACTTTAGATCTTCTCATCTCTCTAAACCCCTCTTCAGTTTCTATTTTTTCACCATTTACTAAATCAGTATTATAAATTAGTTGCATAAGTCCTGTAAATCCTCCACTATTAGCCCAATGTATAGGATAGTTATTTTTTCCATACATTCTTAAATAACTTAAATCTTCAAAATCATTATAATTTCTAAATATCGCTTTATTTTCATCAATCTCTACTGCTGTATGGTATCCCCATCCCATTGTATTAATTAATGATGCAAGTGCTTTAATCCAGTCCTCTTTTGTTTTAAGATATGGTTTTACAATATCTTCCCACTCAGGTGAAGTCATGATACCAGAATATGTAAAGAATCCACAAGCATGACCAGCTTCCATTAAAAGTTCTCTTGCAAGTGTAACTCCATAATCTCCAGTAACCTCTATAATTTGTTTTGCAAATTCAAATTGAAGTCTATTTACATAATCACTTTGATTTCGTATTAAATACACTCCAAAAGCATATATTATACCTTCTTCATTTCCAATCATTCTTGTATGTGCACCTAAAAATGCATCGGTTACAATACTTTCAAATTCCCAATCAATTTTTAGCTTAGGTACTTCTTTAAAACTGATTGGATTTTTTTTAGGATATATAGAAAAATTACATTTTTCTAGTTTTACAATATGGCTATTATAATCATCACCACAAGCCATACATTTTATCTGTTCTACACTTATATCTTCTAATTTTTTATCATATAAAACAGCATATGTGGCTGCTAAAAATCCAGATGTATAATAATCAACAGGTTTTTTAGATTTACCAAATTTTAACTCCCATGTTTTAGAAAAAAATGATTTAGTTGATTTTAGTTCACATCCATTTTCATCCATATTAGTTAAATCTATAAGTCCATAACCAAAAGTTTTATATATATCTTGTGCCATAATTTTAGAATTTTCTATAGATAATCCATCACACAAATTTGTAAGTTGATGGTAAACAGCATCTGCTGCGCTTCCAATTAAAAACAATTTACTATTAATATAATCAGCATCTAAAATAGTTCTTTGAAGATTTATAATATAATGATGACAATGAAATATCATAGCCTCACCACCAATTTCTAAATAATTATGTAATTCATCGTATTTATAATTATTTATATCAAAAATTTGTTTTAAATTTTTATTCATATTCAATCCTATTAAATTTGGAGATACCATTTGATATATTTTAACAAATAAAAGTAGTATATAAGTCTCAATTAACAAAATTTTAGAAATTTTTTTAAAAAAGGGTTAAATTTACATTTATATCCTTTTAAAAAGGAAAGAAATAGCCTAAAAAATAGCAATAATCCCCATAATACTTGACATCTAATGTAAAAAAAGATACTATTCGCGTCCATACATTGGTTAGAGTGGTATAAAGCATATTGTTTTGTATTAGTTCTAATGAGTTCTTTAAAGGAAAAAAAATGGAAAAAATTAGATTAAAGTTAAAAGCTTACGATCATAGAGTTCTTGATCGTTCTGTTGCTTCAATTATAGAAGCTGTTAAAAGAACAGGTGCTGAGTTGATTGGTCCAATACCAATGCCAACTAAAATCAGAAAATACACTGTTTTAAAATCGCCACATGTTAACAAAGATGCTAGAGAGCAATTTGAGATTAGAGTTCATTCAAGAATGATCGACATCGTTTCTGCGACACCAGATACGGTTGATAGTTTAATGAAATTAGATCTAGCACCAGAAGTTGATGTAGAAGTTAGATCAATGGGTCAAGAGTAGAAAGGAGTTATAGATGGAATTTATTGTTGAAAAAATCGGAATGAGTCGTACTGTAGCTGTTCCTGCTGTGCCTGTAACTCTTGTAAGAGTTGTTGAGACTAAAGTATGTGAAGTAACAGATGGTGTTGCTATAGTTGCATATAATAGTGGTAAAAAATTTAATAAAACTATAGAAGGTCAACAAAAAAAGTATGACTTATCTAAAGAGTTTAACAGATTTGCTACATTAAATGTTGCAAATACTGAAGCTGGTGATATTGATACAGCTGCTTTAGTTGAAGGTGTAGTTGTTAAATCTACATTTAAAACAAAAGGTAGAGGTTTTTCTGGTGTTGTAAAAAGATATAACTTCGCTGGTGGTAGAGCATCTCATGGTCATAGAATGGGTAAAAGAACTGGTTCTATTGGTAATGCAGAGTGGCCAGGTAGAGTTATGCCAGGTAAGAAAATGCCAGGTCATTATGGTAATACAAATATTACACATAAAAATGATGTTGTTTCTTTTGATGCTACAACAGGTATATTAGTTCTTAAAGGTTCAGTTGCTGGTGCAAATGGTACTTTAGGTAAAGTTAGGATTGCATAATGAGTAAATTAATAGTATTAAATGACAAATTAGAAAATGCTGGTGATATAGCTTTAGGTGAAAAATTTGAAGGTATAAACTCTCATAACTTACACCTTTATGTTAAGTCGTACTTAGCAAGTATAAGAGCAAACACTGCAAGAGTTAAAAACAGATCTGCTGTAAGTGGTGGTGGTAAAAAACCAAAAGCTCAAAAAGGTTCTGGTGGTGCTAGATGGGGTTCTAAAAGATCACCTTTATTTGTAGGTGGTGGACAAGTATTTGGACCATCAAACAGAAATTACAACCAAAAAATAAATAAAAAACAAAAAGTATTGGCACTTAGATATGCTATAAATGCTCAGGCCCAAAAAGGTTCTATATTTGTTGTAGATTCAATTAAAGTTGAATCTGGTAAAACTAAAGATGCAAAAGCAATCATTGATAAATTAGATCAAAGAGATACTTTAGTAGTAGTTGAAAACTTTGATGATAAAACTTATTTAGCTTTTAGAAACATCAAAAATTGTTATGTGATTGAAAAATCAGAATTAAATGCTTATTTAGTAGCTGCTTACCATTCGATTTTAATTGAAAAAGCAGTTATAGATGCACTAATATAAGGGTATAAAGATGGCAGATATTACAGATATCAAATCAATTGTTTATACAGAAAAAACTATTGAACTTCAAGAAAATGGTGTAATCGTTGTACAAACAAGCACTAGAATGACTAAAAATAGTTTAAAAGAGGTATTTAAAGAGTACTTTGGTGTTACACCAACAAAAGTAAACTCATTGAAACAACAAGGTAAAGTAAAAAGATTTAGAGGAAGAGTTGGTTCAAGACCAGATTTCAAAAAATTCTATGTAACATTACCAGAGGGCGCTGAAATAGCGAACCTTTCAGCATAAGGGAGTAGGATATGGCAATTAAAAAATTTAGACCAATAACACCTGCAAGAAGATTTATGTCTGTTATGGATACAAGTGATATTACTTCTAAACCAACAGTAAGAAGTTTACTTGTAAAAGTTAAATCAACAGCTGGTAGAAATAATCATGGTAGAATCACTTCAAGACACAAAGAAGCTGGTGCTAAAAAACAATACAGAATTATTGATTTTAAAAGAGATAAATTTGATATTCCTGGAACAGTTGCTACTATTGAGTACGATCCGTACAGAAACTGTAGAATTTGTTTAGTTAACTATGCTGATGGTGAAAAAAGATATATTATTCAACCTTCAGGTTTAAAAGTTGGTGATACAGTTATCTCTGCTAATTCAGGGCTTGATATTTTACCAGGTAATGCTATGTTATTGGCAAATATTCCTGTTGGTACAATGGTTCATAATATTGAATTAAAACCAGGTAAAGGTGGACAAATAGCTAGATCTGCTGGTGGTTATGCACAAGTTATGGGTAGAGAAGATAAATATATAATCTTAAGACTTCCAAGTGGTGAGATGAGAAAAATTCTTGGAGCTTGTATAGCAACTATTGGTATTGTAGGGAATGAAGATTTCTCTAATATGGTTATTGGTAAAGCAGGTCGTCAAAGACATTTAGGTAAAAGACCACAAACTAGAGGATCTGCAATGAATCCTATCGATCATCCACATGGTGGGGGAGAAGGTAAGACTAACTCAGGTAGACATCCAGTTACACCATGGGGTATGCCAACTAAAGGTTATAAAACTAGAAAGAAAAAAGCTAGTGATAAACTAATCATTTCAAGAAAAAAGAAGTAAGGGTATAAAATGGCAAGAAGTATAAAAAAAGGTCCATTTGTTGATGCTCATTTAGCGAAAAAAGTAACTAAAGCAATTGAGTCAGGTGATAAAAAACCTATTAAAACATGGTCAAGAAGAAGTATGGTTTTACCAGATATGATTGGTCTTACATTTAATGTACACAACGGAAGAAATTTTGTTCCTGTTATGATTACAGAAAACCATATTGGTTACAAACTAGGTGAATTTGCACCAACTAGAACTTTTAAAGGTCACAAAGGTTCAGTACAAAGAAAGGTAGGTTAATAAGTATGGGTAAAGCTACATTAAAATTTGTTAGACTATCTCCAATTAAAGCTAGACTAGTTGCTAGAGAAGTTCAAGGTATGAATGCTGAAGTTGCTATAGCATCTTTAGAGTTCACACCAAATAAAGCTGCTGGTATTATCTCTAAAGTTATTGCTTCAGCAGTTGCAAATTCAGGTTTAGAACCAGAAGAAGCAGTAGTTACAAGTTGTAGAGTTGATAGAGGACCTGTTCTTAAGAGATTTACTCCAAGAGCAAGAGGTAGTGCTTCTCCTAAACATAAGCCTATGGCACATATTTATGTTGAAGTAAATGCAATAGAAGGAGACAAGTAATGGGTCAAAAAGTTAATCCTATTGGACTAAGATTAGGTATAAATAGAAACTGGGAATCTAGATGGTTTCCAAATAAATCTACAATGCCTGAAAATGTTGCTGAAGATAATAAAATAAGAAAGTTTGTAAAAAAAGAACTTTATTATGCAGGAGTTGCACAAACACTAATTGAAAGAACTACTAAAAAAGTAAGAGTTACTGTAGTTGCTGCTAGACCTGGTATTATTATTGGTAAAAAAGGTGCTGATGTTGAAAAACTTAAGAATAATCTTAAAGCATTAGTTGGTAAAGAGATAGCTGTTAATATTAAAGAGGAGAGAAAACCTTTTCTTTCTGGACAATTAGCTGCTGAAAACATTGCTCAACAACTTGAAAGAAGAGTTGCATTTAGAAGAGCAATGAAAAGAGTTATGCAAAATGCTATCAAAGGTGGAGCAAAAGGTATAAAAGTATCTGTTTCAGGTAGACTTGGTGGAGCTGAGATGGCTAGAACTGAGTGGTACTTAGAAGGTAGAGTTCCTTTACATACTTTAAGAGCTAGAATTGATTATGGTTTTGCTGAAGGTCATACAACATATGGTTGTATTGGTATTAAAGTTTGGATATTCAAAGGTGAAGTACTTGCAAAAGGTATACCTGTAGAAAAAAATGACGATGACAAAAAATCAAAAAGACCAACAAAAAGAAGAGGTAACTAACAATGTTAATGCCTAAAAGAACAAAATATAGAAAAGTTATGAAAGGTAGAAATAGAGGTAAGTCATTTAATGCAAACTCTCTATCTTACGGAACAATTGGGATAAAAGCTTTAGAGCATGGTAGAATTGATGGTAGACAAATAGAAGCTGCCAGAATTGCTATGACTAGAAAGATAAATAGACAAGGTAAAATTTGGATTACAGTTTTTCCTGCTAAACCACTTACTGCTAAACCACTTGAAACAAGAATGGGTAAAGGTAAAGGTTCAGTAGATAAATATGTTATGAATATTAAGCCAGGTAGAATTTGTTTTGAGATGGCAGGTGTTGATGCAACTCTTGCAAGAGAAGCTTTTGCTTTAGCACAAAGTAAACTTCCTTTTAAAACAAAAATTGTAACAAATGAGGGTGAAAATGAATTATTCTGATATTAGTACTAAAAGTAAACAAGAGTTAACTGATTTATTAAAAGAGAAGAAAGTGGTATTGTTTGAATTAAAACTTAAATTAAAAACAATGCAATTAACAAATACAAGTGAATTAAGAGCTGCTAAAAAAGAGATTGCTCAAATTCAAACTGCTATTACAGCAGCTAAATAAGGATTATATTATGAGTACACATAAAAGAGAGATCCAAGGTGTTGTGGTTAAACAAAGTGGAGATAAAACAGCTTCAGTATTAGTTACAAGAAAAGTTTTACATCCAAGATACCACAAAACTGTTAAAAGATTTAAAAAATATTTAATTCATGATGAGAGAAATGAGCTTAATCTTGGAGATACAGTTGTAGCTATTGAGTGTAGACCATTATCTAAGACTAAGTCTTTTAGATTAAAGACTATCCTTACTACAGGAGCAAATGTATGATACAAAGTTTTTCAAGATTAAATGTTGCAGATAATACTGGTGCAAAAGAGATTATGTGTATCAAAGTTCTTGGCGGAAGCCATAGAAGATATGCTACAGTTGGTGATGTTATTGTTGCTTCTGTTAAAAAAGCTCTTCCAGTTGGAAAAGTAAAAAAAGGTTCAGTAGTTAAAGCTGTTATTGTTAGAACACACAAAGAGGTTCAAAGAGAAAATGGATCTTTAATTAGATTTGATGATAATGCTGCTGTGATTCTTAATGATAAAAAAGAGCCAATTGGAACAAGAATTTTTGGACCAGTTGCTAGAGAAGTAAGATATGCAGGTTTCATGAAAATTGTTTCACTTGCACCGGAGGTATTATAATGGCAACTAAAATGAAGATTAAAAAAGGTGATACTGTAAAAATTATCGCTGGTGATGATAAGGGTAAAACTGGAGAAGTTTTAGCTTGTTTCCCAAAAGCTGGTAATACAGGTAAAGTTATCGTTCAAGATTGTAAAATTGCTAAAAAAACAGTTAAACCATCTGATACAAACAAAGATGGTGGATTTGTTAATAAAGAGATGCCAATTGATATCTCAAATGTAGCAAAAGTAGAGGGTGAATAATATGAGTGCAAGATTATTAGAAAGATATAAAAGTGAAATTAAACCAGTTTTAGAGTCTGAATTTGCTCAAAACAAAATGTTAACAGCAAAAGTTGAAAAAGTTTCAATTTCTGTTGGTACAGGTTTTGCTATGAAAGATAGTAAGCTTATTCAAAATATTACTGATACTATCTCTTTAATTGCTGGTCAAAAAGCAGTTGTTGTAAAATCTAAAAAATCAGTAGCTGGATTTAAAGTAAGAGAAGATATGCCTGTTGGTGTAAAAGTTACTTTAAGAGGTGATAGAATGTATGAATTTTTAGATAAATTGTGTTCTATTGCACTTCCTAGAGTTAAGGATTTTAGAGGTCTTAATAGAAACGGTTTTGATGGTGCTGGTAACTTTAACTTTGGTTTAGATGAGCAATTAATGTTCCCAGAAGTTGAATTTGATAATATTATTCAAACACATGGTATGAATATTTCAATTACAACATCTACATCTAGTGATACAGAATCATATAGATTATTAGAATTAATGGGTATACCATTTACTAAAGGGAGAGCGTAATGGCAAAGAAATCAATGATAGCAAAACAACAAAGAGAACCAAAATTTTCATCAAGAAAATACACAAGATGTTCAATTTGTGGTAGACCAAAATCTGTTTATAGAGATTTTGGTATTTGTAGAATTTGTTTAAGAAAAATGGCTAGCGAAGGTTTATTACCTGGTGTTAGAAAATCTAGCTGGTAAGCTAAAAAAAGGAAAAAAGCCCATGATGAATGATTTAATCGCAGACGCTTTAACTAGAATAAGAAATGCAAGTATGAGAAAACTAGATGTTACTACACTTGTACATTCTAATACTGTAGAAGCTGTTTGTAATGTTTTAAAAGAGAAAGAATATATTGAAGATTATAAAGTAGTTGATGCAGATCCTAAAAAGCTATCTATATCAGTTACATTAAAATATGATGAAAACGAAAAAAGTGTAATCAACGAACTTAAAAGAATATCTAAGTCAGGAAGAAGAGTTTATAAAAATGCTTCTGAACTTAAAACTTTTAAAAATGGATATGGAACAATTATAGTATCAACTAACAAAGGTGTTATAAGCAATGAAGAAGCTTATAAACAAAATGTTGGTGGTGAACTATTATGTTCTATTTGGTAAGGAGTAGCTATGTCAAGAATTGGTAAAAAAGCTATTGCAATTCCAAGTGGAGTTGAAGTAACAGTAAATGATACAGTAGTAACAGTAAAAAAAGGTTCTAAGTCTATTGATGTTGAAACACATGGTAGAGTTGGAGTTGAAATTGCTGATAATAGAGTAAACTTTTCTTTAGTTGGTGAGGATTCACAAGATAAAGCATTTTGGGGAACTTATAGAGCTTTAACAAACAATGCTATTATTGGTTTAAATGAAGGTTTTACAAAATCTTTAGAGATTAATGGTGTTGGTTATAGAGCTGCTGTTAAAGGTAAAGTTTTAGAATTACAACTTGGATTTTCTCATCCAATAAATTTTGATATTACTGATACTATTGATATCACAGTTGATAAAAATATTATCAATATCAAAGGGAGTAGCAAACAAGAAGTTGGACAAGTTGCTGCTAAAATTAGAAGTTTTAGACCACCTGAACCATATAAAGGTAAAGGTGTTAAATATACTGACGAGCATATCGTTAGAAAAGCCGGTAAGACAGCTAAGAAGTAAGGTGTAAAATATGAGTAGAGCAAAAGATCTAGTAAAGAAAAACTTCTTAAGATTAAGAAGAAAAAGAAGAATTAGAGGTAATATCACAGGAACTGCTGAATTACCTAGACTAAGTGTTTTTAAATCTAACAAATATTTTTATGCACAAGCAATTGATGATGTTGCTGGTGTAACTATGGCTTCAGTTGATAGCCGAGTGTTAAAATTATCTGTTAACAAAGAAAATGTTGTTAAAGTTGCAGCTGCATTAGCTGAAACTTTAAAATCTAAAAATATTGAATCAATTGTATTCGATAGAAATGGTTACCTTTATCATGGTGTAATAGCTACTTTTGCTGATGCACTAAGAGATAATGGTATCAAATTATAAGGGGCAATGATGGCAATTAATAGAGATGATTTCGAAGAAGCTATCGTTAAGATTGGTAGAGTTACAAAAGTTGCTAAAGGTGGTAGAAGATTTAGATTTACTGCTTTAGTAGTTGTTGGTGATAAAAACGGTACAGTTGGTTTTGGTGTTGGTAAAGCAAAAGAGGTTCCTGATGCTATTAAAAAAGCTTTAGATGATGCATTTAAATCTTTGGTTACAGTGAAACTTAATGGTACAACTATTAATCATGATATTGAATATAAATATAATTCAAGTAGAATATTATTAAAACCAGCTTCAGAGGGTACAGGACTAATTGCAGGTGGTGCAGCTAGACCAGTTCTTGAACTTGCTGGTGTTACTGATATTATTGCTAAGTCATTAGGGTCTAACAATCCTAATAACCTTGTTCAAGCTACAGTTGAAGCTCTAGCTAAGATAAAAGGATAAGTATTATGTCAATTTTACAAGATTTACAACCAGCTGATGGTAGTACAAAAAATAGAAAAAGAGTAGGAAGAGGTCAAGGTTCAGGTATGGGTAAGACTTCTACTAGAGGTCAAAAGGGTCAAAAATCTAGATCTGGATATAAAATAAAAAGACATTTTGAAGGTGGTCAAATGCCACTTCAAAAAAGAACACCTAAAAGAGGTTTCTTCTCAAGAGCTTTTAAACCATACTCAATCAATGTTGATAAAGTAACAAAAGTTGCTAACCTTGATGAGATTACAATGGAAACAATTAAGTCTGTTTATAAATTATCAAAAGAGGTTACAAAAGTTAAACTTATAGGTTCAACTGTTAATGAGATAGCTTCTAAGATAAAAGATGAAAATGTTACAACAACTGGTAAGTAATCCAGATGAATAAAGACCTATTAAATAAAATATTAATTACATTAGGTTTTATTTTAATATACAGAATACTGGCTTATGTGCCAGTACCTGGTGTTGATTTAACTGTTGTAAAAGAATTCTTCGACACAAACTCAAATAATGCTTTAGGACTTGTTAATATGTTCAGTGGAAACGCTGTTGAAAGACTAAGTATTATCTCATTAGGTATCATGCCTTATATTACTGCTTCAATTGTTATGGAACTTTTAGCAGCAACATTCCCAGCTCTTGGTAAAATGAAAAAAGAGAGAGATGGTATGCAAAAATATATGCAAATTATTAGATATGCAACTATTGGAATCACTTTTGTACAAGCAATAGGTGTCTCAATGGGTCTTAACTCTTTAACAGGTACAACTGGACAAAGTGCAATTATGATTGATATGGATACATTTGTTGCAGTTGCCACAATATCTATGGTTGCAGGTACTATGATGCTTATGTGGATTGGTGAACAGATAACCCAAAGAGGTATTGGTAATGGTATTTCATTGATTATTTTTGCTGGTATTGTTTCTGCAATTCCAAGTGCAATTGGTGGTACAATTGACTTAGTTAATAATGGACAAATGAGTTTCTTAACAGTTATAGCAATTTTAGTTGTTATTTTAGCTACAGTTGGAGCTATTATATATGTTGAATTAGGTGAAAGAAGAGTACCTGTTTCATACAGTAGAAAAGTTATGATGCAAAATCAAGATAAAAGAATAATGAACTATATACCTATTAAAGTTAATTTAAGTGGTGTTATTCCTGTTATTTTTGCTAGTGCAATTTTGATGTTTCCTGCAACTATTTTACAAGGTACACAAAATGAAACTTTAATGGCATTGTCTGATTATCTAAATCCAAATAGTTATACATTTAATCTAATGACATTTCTTTTTGTTGTATTTTTTGCATATTTTTATGCAAGTATTACATTTAGTGCAAAAGATATATCAGAAAATTTAAAAAAGCAAGGTGGATTTATCCCTGGTATCCGTCCTGGAACAGGAACTGCTGATTTTTTAAATGATACAGCGAGTAGATTAACTTTTTGGGGTTCTATTTATCTAGGATTAGTTGCAACTGTTCCTTGGCTTATAGTTAAAGCTATGGGTGTTCCATTTTTCTTTGGAGGAACAGCTGTTCTTATTGTTGTTCAAGTTGCTATTGATACTATGAGAAAAATAGAAGCTCAACAATATAATGACAAATATAACACACTTAGTGCAACTGGTTTATAAAAGATAATGGCAATACCATTACGAAAACTAAAAGAGATAGAAAAACTTCGCAACGCTGGTCAAGCCGTTGCGAAAACTCTTCAATACTTACAAGAAAATATAAAAGCTGGAATGACACTAAAAGAGGTAGATTCTTTAGGTGAAAAATATTTAAGAGGTTTAGGTGCAAGACCATCTTTTAAAGGATTATATGGATTTCCATCTGCTGTGTGTACCTCTTTAAATGAAGTTATTATACATGGTGTACCAGATGATACTGTTTTAAAAGATGGTGATATATTGGGTATAGATATTGGTAGTGAAATTGAGGGATGGTATGGTGATGCTGCTATTACTATGCCTATTGGATCTATAAGTGAAGAGGATGAAAATCTTATTGCTTGTAGTAAAGATGCATTATATTATGCAATTGATATAATCAAAGAGGGTATGAGATTTAAAGAATTAAGTCTTGCTATAGAAAACTTCATAATTGATAGAGGATATGTTCCACTTGTGAGATTTTGTGGTCATGGAATAGGAAAAGAAGCTCATTGTGATCCAGAAGTTCCAAACTATTTAGAGTCACCAAATCCAAAGCAGGGTCCTAAAATAAAAAATGGGATGATTTTTTGTATTGAACCGATGATTTGTCAAAAAGAGGAAGAGCCTATAGTTGATGATAAAGACAAATGGTCTGTACGAAGTGTAGATGGTTTAAGAACAAGTCACTATGAGCATCAAGTTGCAGTAGTAAATGGCAAAGCCCAAATACTTACACAGATTTAACATAATTAAAAGGGATAAAAATGGCTAAAGATGATGTGATAGTTGTAGATGGTAAAGTAATTGAAGTTTTGCCAAATGCTACATTTAGAGTACAGTTAGATAATGGACATATTGTATTATGTCATATTTCTGGAAAAATGCGAATGCATTATATTAAAATACTTCTTTCTGATACAGTTAGAGTTGAGATTACACCTTATTCACTAGATAAAGGTAGAATTACTCATAGATATAAATAATTTATATATATTAGTTAATTAAAAAAGGGGAAGCAAGTGATTGCTTCCCCTTTTTTTGTGCCTAGAATTAAATAGATTTAAGAAACCTTTTGTTTCTCTATCTCTATTCTCTCATCAAGTTTTTGTTTTTGATCAATTAAAAACATGATATTTTCTTTCAACGCAGCTCTATCTTGATATGAATCGATAATAAATTCATACAATTTAGGTCGGTTGTTTTTCCAGTTATGTAGAGTTGTTTTATTTACCTCTAAATCACTTTCTAATTTTCTTAAACTAGGTCCAGTTTTCGTGTTTGGTGCTGTCATATAGTGTCCTTGTTTTGGTTTTGTGACGGTATTGTACCAATAAATGGAACATAAGTCAAGTAAATTTATATTTTTGTTCCAATAATTGGAACAAAAGTTGATAAAAGGCTAAATTTTGTATAATCATCTGAGGATTTTATGACAATAGATAAAAAAACGAAGATATTAGATATATTGAATGATTACAAACTATTAGGTTTTGATTTTTTAAATGAAATAAATTGTGTAAATAAAATCGAAGATTTAGTATTTTCACTACCTAATACTATTGAAGAATTAGAACAATATATAAATCATTGTAGTTTATGTGATAACTATAAGCAAAAAATACAATATAGCAATAGTGTTGGTGATATTTATTCTGAAATTTATATAGTTACTATTGAGAAAATTAGTTCAAAAGAATTAATGGATAAATTGTTAAGTGTATTTAATACAAATAATAAAGTGTGTTTTACACCTATAATTAAGTGTGAAATACCAAAAACAATTAATAGTAAAAGTTCTGATATAGCTATCTGTAAAAGTTATATTCAAAAACAAATAGAGATTGTTAGACCAAAGTATATATTAGCTTTGGGTGATGCATTTAAGTTATTTTTTGACAATAGTTATGATATAGTTGATATATCTGGAAATTTATATAACTATCAAGGGATAAAAATTTCTCCTGTTTTAGATCCATCATTTGTAAATAAAAATCCATCATACGAAAATAAGTTTGAAGAGGATTTAGTTAAAATAAAATCCTCATGGAAAATATAAGGAAATAAAATGAAAATAATAGTAAATGTAATTGTAATAATTTTTTTATTTATTGGTTGTAGTATAAAAGAGAAAAATATAGAACAAAAAAGTGAACCAAAAATTTCTTATTCAAAAGGAGATTTAAAAATTGAAGTAAAAGAAAAATTAGTAGAAAAAGAGCTTATAGTTAAAGAAGAGAAGCCTCTTATAAAAAAAGTGATTAGTGAAGATGTTGCAGTGATTTTTCCATCTTCAGTTATAGGTAAATACGCTTTAGAAGCAACTAACAGCATAAATACATATCTTTTACTGAAGAAAAAAAATTTTTCTGTAAAAGTATTTGATATAATGGAACAATCAAAAAAAAGTCTTTATACTGCTTTAAATAATATAAAAGATAACAACATTAAAAAAGTGATTATATTATCTACAAAAGATTCTTTTTTTGATATATCTACTTATGAATATATAAATGAATTTGAGATATATCTACCACTTATACATCAAGATGATTTAGAAAACTATAATTATGAGAATTATAGAAATATAGTATTTGGTTCAATAAGTTATAAAAGTCAATTTGAAAAACTTATCTCTTATAAGGATAATAAAAAAATCATAGAACTATATGATAACTCTGCAATTGGTACATACCTTAGTAGTTTTATTGATAATAAAAATATATATTATAAAAAGAAAATAGATGATAATAACGGTAATTATAAAAGGTTTTTAAAGCAAAATAGATTTAACAATGCAGTTGTAATACTAAATACTCCTATTGTAAAGAGTTCTATTTTACTTTCAACAATATTTGCACAAGAATTAGAAGTAGATAAAATATATTCATCACAACTTAACTATTCACCTTTATTGTTTTCGTTGACGCAAAAACAAGATAGAAAAAAACTAATAGTTGCTAACTCAATTGGAGAGATACCAAAAGAGTTAGTTGAATACAATAATATAATCGGTAATAACTTACTGTACAGTTGGGTAAATTACTCTTCAATAGTTGGAGTTGAGTATCTTATATCTAAAAATATAGATTCTTTTACTGATTTAAAAATTAAAGATAATCAAATAATATATCCAGTTAAACTTTATAGCGTAGGTGCAAATTCATTTAAACTTTTGAAGTAGTTTAGATAATGTTAGAGGTTCTCTTAACTAAAAGTTAAGAGATAGTCCTCCTCCAAAAGTTGTAGACTCTTCCATAGTAAACTGTTGTTGTACAAATAAGTTGATACCTATGTTTTTGTTAACAATAAAATCTAGTGAGAAGTTCCCTCTTAATATAGCGTTGTCTCTTACAAAATCATCCTCTTCTTGAGTCTCTTTTGTTTTAAAAGTATCAATGTATGATTCGGTTTCAGTGTTATATAACTCATGATAACCAACACCAATTTGTGCTGTTAAACTTGGAATTATAACTACTGAACCAATTCTTAGTGTTGAATTTTCTGATATTCTTGTAAGTTGTAGCCCTAAATTATAGTATAACTCATAAGCACTTGAAAATTCACCTGTACCATATAAAGCACCAAATCCATATTTAAAAGCTTTATAATTATTGATATAGTTTAATTGAATAGTATTTAAGTCTTCAAAGTTTTCATAATCTTCATTTAAACTAACAGCCATATATCCATATCTTATCTCTATTCGTGATGGTTCTTCATAACTAATAGCAAGATTACTGAACTCTTTTAGCTCATCTTTTGAATAAAAAGTAAAGTTCTCTTCTACTGTTTCGTTAGGATTTAGAGTAAGCGTTCCATTCTCTTTTTGTCCTTGAAAATCTATACTATAAGGAACAGTTGAACCATCACACTTTTGAAACACTTTTTTGGTTCCTAATGGTTGTTTTGTACCGTTTATAGTAAGTGAAGCATCTTTTTTGTTTGCATCTATAATCATATAAGGAAATTTATAATCTTCCATATTTATAATAGTTTCAAAATCTTTACTGTTTACTAAGGTAAACTCTTTTTCTACTTTACAGTGGTTTGAAGAGTTTATAGAAAATTTATGGTTTCCTGTTTCTAAAAATAACTCTTGATTTTGTTTGTACGATTTTCCATCTACTTTTAAAGAACTATAGTTACCCAATATTGTAATTTTTGCAAATTGTGAATGATAATTTTTTCGTAAATTTGTAAATAGTTTTTGTTTATTTTGGAGTTTCTCTATGATCTTATCATCAAACTTATCTTTGAAAAGTTCAGCTAAAACGATACTATTTTTCAGATCTGATAATATCTCATTTATTTTTACTACTTTATCTTTTTCATATTTTGGTAAAGATTTTTTACTGTACTTTTTTGTTTTATCTATTAGTTTTTGTGTTAATGTAAAAAGGGTATTTTTTGATATAGATGCACATATTTTATCATCTTCATTTGATATCTTAACCTCTTTTAGAGATAGACTTGTAGTTTGTTTAGAGTTTTTTGTAAATGTTTTAGAAAATAACTCAATTCCAAATATATCGCTGTTTGATTTATTTAGTGAAGTTGTTGATTCTATCTTTGTTGATATATTGTTTGCAAGATTTAGTCTAGCCTCACTCTCATCAACTCCACAACCTTTGTAGATAGTATCATTTGCACTTACTAAAGTGATAAACGATAATAAATAAATTAGTTTTTTCATAGGATGGTTATTGTAAATGATCAAATATTTTAGTTAAATCTTTTGTATCAACTATAATATTTGCTTCTTTTTTTAGTATATCTTTTGCACAAAATGCAACTCTTGTGTCTGCATATGCAAACATGCTTCTGTCATTTGCACCATCTCCTACAACTAAAGTGTTTTCTCTAGTTGCACCTAAAAGTCTTTGAACTCTTTGTATTAAGTCCCCTTTACTTGTATCAAACATCATCTCACCACCTACAAGTCCTGTAAGTTTTCCATCTTTTTGATGTAATATATTTG
Source organism: Campylobacterota bacterium (assembly GCA_034723675.1). GTDB lineage: Bacteria > Campylobacterota > Campylobacteria > Campylobacterales > Arcobacteraceae > JAIOSF01. Next base: position 1,173 of record JAYEPD010000203.1, on the reverse strand, counting down.
CAAAGTCTCCATCAAGTCCAAGCTTCTCTTTAGCAGGTTCTGTTGCAACTCTAAAACCACCACTAAAACAGATAGTTTTGTACCCCATCTCTTGAAGTTTTTTGATAGTTTCAAAAGCACCAGGCATAAGTGGTAACTCTTTAGCTATTTTTAAAACTTTTTTATACTCTAAACCTTCAAGAAGTTTCACTCTTGTGATTAAGCTTTCAAAAAAATCTAACTCCCCATTCATCGCTTGATGTGTTATATTTGCTACTTGTTCCTCTAAACCTAACTCTTTAGCAAAAAAATCTATAGTTTCCCCATCCATAAGTGTCGAATCAAAATCAAATACTGCTAGTTTTTGCATATTTTCCCTTTTGGTTAAAATTTTTGTATTATATCAAAATATAGTTATAATGTTATAAAGGGTTTTTATGAATTATATTGTAAAAAAAGTGTTTTATTTGGTTCTATTTATCTTTGTTGTAGTTACAAATGGACATTCAAAAAAAATAGCAAATATACCAGAAGCATCAGGAATATGTTTTATAGATAAAACAAAAAGTATAGTAGTGGTAAATGATGAGGGTTGGATATATAAACTTACAACAAATGGTAAAATAGTTCAAAAAAAATATTTAGGTAAGTATGACCTAGAGGGTATAACTTATGATAAAAAAAATGATAGACTTTTAGTAGTAGTTGAGGGTGAAGAGTCGATACTAATTGTACAAAGAGGAAGTTTACAAATAGTAAAAGAGATAAAAATAAAAAGAAGTTATCAAAAAGTTAAAATTTTGAAAAAATCTAAAAAAACAGGAATAGAAGCAATTGCTATAGATAATGATGGTGAAATTTATGTTTCAAATCAATCAAAAAAAACATATAATAAAAAGTTAAAAGAGAATATTTCTGTGATTTTAAAAGTTACCTCTTTAGATAATAAAAAAACTAAAATAAAAGAAGTTTTTAATCATGGATATATAGATATAGCAGGGATGACATTTCACAATGGATATCTTTATATGACAAGCGATAAGAAAAACTTACTTATTAAATATGATATAAAAAACAATAAAACTATAGCAAAAATAAAACTACCAAAATCAGCACAAGAGGGGATATGTTTTGATAATAAAAACAATATCTATATTGCAGATGATAATGGAGCTATATTAAGATATAAAAAAA
>JAYEPD010000202.1:0-5465 GCA_034723675.1 Campylobacterota bacterium | reverse complement strand
AAAATATTCATATTGAAGAGATTGACCAATGCCTCTTACATAATCTGTAACACCAATATCTCCTGCTTTACATTCAATTATTGCTCTAATTTTATTATGTTCTAATAGTGTAAAATCGGCAGTAATTCCATTAATATAAGTATCTTCATGAATATAATTTGTATTATTAGATATTGATAAAATACTGTTAATACCATATTGAATATTTTGATTCTGAATAATTAAATCATGTACCTTATTTTCTCTCATTGTTACTCATTTTTTAATTTGATTATATCATAATGCTACTAAGAGCTAATTTTTTAGATAACGTAATTAGCTAAACATTAATTGTATCATGTAATAAATATTAATTATTATCATTATATTGATACAATTGATGATTTCTGCGATTTGTTATTAGAACAAAGAGAAGAGTTCAACTTTTATACCAATTAATTATATCAAAATATGGAAAATAAACCCTATTAAATCATTTTAACCTATAATTTTACTCAAAATCTTAAATCACTTATAGAGTTCGCTTGAGACATATCTTGCAGTTGAAAAAAATGTCACACCATCAACACAAAATCAAGCTTTTAATGCTTTGCTATTTTTATACCACGAAGTGTTAAATATCTCACTTAAAAAAGAAAATATACAAGCATTAAGGGCAAAAACTAAAAATTTTCAATTATCTCTTTATCACCCACTTTACTTTTAATTTTAAATCCAATAAAGATGTTAGAGCTTTTTTAGTAGAAATTGGATAGAATAATGCCTATTTAAATAAAAAGATTGAGGGATAAAATGGTAGACTATTATTATACAAATGCAATAATGGGAGAAAGACCAAAGGTCATAAATCCAAATAAAGAGTTTTTAGAACAACTTACAGCTAAAGGTTTTCAAGAGGTTGTAGATAATTTTTATGAGGTTATTATAGATAGTGATATAGCTCATTATTTTCCAGATGATGAAGAGGAGTTAGCTCTTATAAAAAAAAGAAATGCTTCTTACTTTATCATGATTTGTGGTGGAGATGAGAGGTATATATCTAAGTATGGTGGGGATTTTGATCAAATAAAAACACATGAGATGTTTTCTATTCCAAATAAAGCAAGAATAGAATGGTTAGGTTGTTGGGAAGATGTCTTAAAAGATATTGAAGATAAAGTTGAACACCAACATATACAATCATATTGGAACTGGTTAGAAGTTTTTTCTAAACATATCGTAAATTTTGAAAATGATAGAGAAACACTAGAAGATAAAGCAAATACTAAAATGGGTTGTCCGTTTGGTCATGATAAAAAATAGATAAAAGGAAAAAATATGTCAAGAGATATGTGTGCAGATGTAAAGATGGAAGAGGGTTATATGAGAATGAGTGTTGAGTACAACAATGATGATAGTAAAGCAAAAATTCAAGCAGCTATAGCAAAAGTTGAAAAAAGTATGCAAGTTTATCCAAGTGTAATCAGAAGAGCGATAAGTGATAGTGCTGGTAATTTTTCTGTTGAGTTTGGAAATGATGGAGTTCCACGAGATGCAGGTGATTTTTGTGAAGCTGTTATGAAAGAACTTGGTATTAATAATTGTACAATATAGTATTTGAAAACAATACAAAATATAATATAGATATAAGTTTTTTAGATAAAATAGTCAAAGAAAATATTGATAAAGAGATAGAGTTTATACTAACAACAAATGATGAGATACATGAGATAAACTTAACAACAAGAGGTGTTGATAAACCAACTGATGTTTTAAGTTTTCCTTATGAAGATATGATAAATGTTCCTATTGGCTCTATAGTTATATCTGCTGATTTTGTTGAAGATAAATCAAAAAAATACAAACATAGTTTTGAAGATGAATTAAGCTTATTGTTTATACATGGGATGTTACATATCATGGGATATGATCACGAAGTAGATGATGGTGAGCATAGAGATAAAGAGGAAGAGTTGATAAAAAAATATAATCTACCAGATAGTCTGATAGTAAGAACAATTAAGGGATAAAATGGATATTTTGATATTTGTAGTTTCAATGGGTGCATTGATTTATGGTGCTGATTTTATTATTGAAGAGAGTGAAAAAATAGCATTACATTTTAATATATCTCCTTTTATAATTGGAGCTACATTAGTTGCATTGGGTACAAGTTTACCTGAGATGGCTGTTAGTATGAGTGCATCTGTTCAAGGAAGTGGAGATATTGCTGTTGCAAATGTTATAGGAAGTACTATATTTAATATATCTTTAGTATTAGGTGCAGTATTTTTAATAGCAAAAAAAGTATCTCCAAATAGAGATCTGTTTGCGATGGATTCTGCATGGTCATTATTTCCTATACTTATATTTATACTTATGTCTATTGATGGAAAGTTAAGTATCTCTGATGGTATTTTATTTTTAATACTTATGGGTGCATATTTATTGTTCTTAGTTCAAAGTAATCAAGTTGAAGAGGTAGATGCAGATGAAGATAAAGAAAAATTTGGATGGGCTAAAAGTCTAGGATTATTGATTGTTGGTTTTGTTTTTGTTGTTGGTGGTGCTGATTTTGCTATTGATAGTGCTGGAAATATCGCTAGAGATTTTGGAGTAAGTGAATGGATTATAGGGTTGTTTTTAGTTGCTTTTGGTACAAGCTTACCTGAACTAACAGTCGCAATAAAAGCAGCACGAGCAAATAATGCAGATATGGCAATAGGTGCAATAATAGGAAGTAATGTAGCAAACTTTACTATGGTTTTAGGACTTAGTTCTATTATAAATCCTCTAAATGTAGATTTAAATGCAAACTTCTTTGATATAACTGCTGCTTTAATAGTATCTGTTATGTTAGTATTTATAACAGCAAATAAATTGTATAATAAAAGTGCTGGTATAGTCTTGATGACTGTTTTAGCATTGGTTATACTAAATAGTTTTTAGAATAAAAATATAATTCAAGGAATAAAATGTTACATGAACAATTATTACAACAACAATTAGCATCACAAAGTACAGCACCTGCATTTAATAATTTACCACCACATATTATAACAACACTTGATAATATGGCTTTTGGTATAGCACAAAAAGAGGGTTTAGATTCTTATGACATAAAACAAAATCTTGTTACAAATATAAACAAACTATCTCCAAATGATATAAACTATTTAATTGAACAGATGTCTATACTAATAGATAAATCAGTTCATCAAAATGAATCAATAGATGATAAAAATGTTGAAAAAGATTTTGTTACTTTTTTAATAAGATTATATTACTAGATTATGATTATAAATTCATCAAAAGTAAAAACTGAAGCATTGTTGCTTTTTTGTAGGGATTTGATAAATTCTTATGATGCTATTGATGAAAATTTATTTAATGTTTCAGATGATATAAATAGTTTTATAGATACAAGAATTAAACAACTACAAAAATCTATAAATATAGAAGTTCAACCAATAGAATATTATCTAAGAAATAAAAATGTAAGTCGCATCAATATGATACTAAAGAGTTATGAGTATATAAACAATACTATATCAAAAGAGCTAAAAAATGGGGATAAATTCAACCCTTCAATGTTGTGTTTTTCACTACTTTCAACTTGGTTTGCAGAGTTAGAGATGGTACAAAATGAAAAAGAGTATATATACTTTAGAATATATCCATATAGTGAGATTTATGATACTTTATTATTAAATCTAAATAATTTAGAGTTTAAAAATATAAATATAACAATGCTAAATATAGCAGAACTAACAGCAATAAAATTAAATAGATACAGGTTTAAATAAGATGTTCAATACAGATATTTTTGATTATAGAGACCCTATATATGGATTGATGGTTATAGTTGCTTTTATTTTTGTAGCATCTTTTATCACTTATACTATAGGTATATATAAAGAGAGAGTATCAAGAAAAGAGTATAGAAAACTACTAAAAAGATTTGAGCTAGGGACTTTAAAAGAAGATGATTATATACATCTTTACAACACTTACAATTTGCCTTTTGATTCTATTATACTTTTGGCATCTTCATTTTTACATAAAGGTGAAAATAATAAAGCTATTTCAGTATATTTAGCACTCTTAGAACTTGTAAATGAACCTGTTAAAAAAGAAGAATTATTAGAATTACTTGGTAAAACATATTTTAAAAGTGGTATGTTACAAAGAAGTAAAGATATATATTTAAAGATATTAAAATTTAGACCAAGAAATAAAAATGCTTTAAGATACCTACTTCTTATTTTTCAAAATTTAAAAGAGTATAGAAGAGCCCTAGAAGTTCTTGATGCTTTGGATGAGATTGAGGAAGATATTGAATTTGAGAGATTGTATTTAATAGTTTTAGAAGTTATGGATGACTCAATATTAAGTTTTGAAAAAAAATCAACTATTTTATATGATAAATATTTATTAGATAATAAACTAGAAAGATTGGTAGTTAGTTTTTTAATAAAATTTAACAAAGAACTATTTTGGAACAATATAGAAAAATTTAATTATTTAAATATCATAGACACACTTTGGTATCTTGATTTTGATGATATAAATTGGGATAAAGTTTCTGATATAAACTTACTTCAAGAGATATATAGTGCAAAAGGTTATATTAGTGATAAAAAAGATAGTAATATTTTTGAATTAAATGTACTAATAGCAACAAAAAATTCTACTACAAAAACTGCAATAGATTTAAATTTTGAATTTATATGCAAAAGTTGTAAAAAAAACCATCCTATTTACGAGTCAAGATGTCCACATTGTCATGAGATATTAACTTTAAAAGTTGAACCTAAATTGGGTAAGTCATTAAGTGATATGGCAAGTTTTGTATAATATGAATAGTTCAAGAGATAGCTCACTTTTAGATAAAATAGAAACTGCTGGGTTTATTTTAAAACCTAATGCATCAGATATAAAAGATATATATTTTGATATTAAAAAACAATTTGAAAAATTTAATATAAGTGTTCTTCTAGAGTTAAATGGTGCAAATCAACTTAATATAGAAGATGGTATAGAGTTTGAAGAGTTGTGTAAAAGAAGTGATTTTTTAGTTACTTTAGGTGGAGATGGAACACTTATATCAGTTGCAAGAAGAGGCTTTAAGCATCAAAAAGCAGTATTAGGTATAAATCTAGGAACATTAGGGTTTTTGACAGATGTTATGCCAAATGAAGTAGAAAATTTTCTAAAGAATTTCAAAAAGAATAGTTACAGAATAGATAGAAGAATGATGATAAAAGCGATTATAAATGATAAAGAGATAGTTGCTTTTAACGATGTTGTAATTAGTAGAAATAGTGTAGCTGGAATGATAAAACTTGATGGTAAGATAAACAATAGACTATTTAACAAATACAATGGAGATGGTCTTATAGTATCAACACCAACAGGTTCAACAGCTTATAATCTATCTTGTAATGGACCTGTTGTATATCCACTAACAGATGCTTTTATAGTTA
>JAYEPD010000201.1:0-5541 GCA_034723675.1 Campylobacterota bacterium | reverse complement strand
TGGCGACCCCAGATGGATTTGAACCATCGTTTATAGGAGGAAATCCTAGCGTCCTTGGCCACTAGACGACGGGGTCATTAAAAAGTTTGGAATTATAGTATAATCGTTATATGTAATGGCTTAACTATTTATGCTATCTTTGATATTTTTTGCTATTGTTGTTATCTTTGATATTTTTTCATTGTTATTTAAACTATCATCTAAAAGATGTTTTACAAATGCACTTCCAACAATCACACCATCTACACTTTTTGCTTTCTCTTTAGCTGTATTCTCATCAACTCCAAAACCTATATAAAGAGGTGTATCTGTGTATTCTCTTACATTTTGAATAACTTTTGTTAAATCTTCACTTGCACCACTTCCTGTGATACCTGCATATGCAACCATATATATAAACTTCTTACTATTCTTTGTAATTAGTTTAATTCTTTCTGCACTATCTGTTGGGGCTACAAAGTCTATTAAACTTTGATCATATTTTTCAAATAACTCTTTATATTTTTTACTCTCTTCATAAGGAAGATCAGGGATAATAGACCCTTGTATATTAAACTTTTTCCCTTTAGCTAAAAATTTTTCCATTCCATAATGAAAATAAGGATTCATATATCCCATCCATAATGTATCCATATGTGGAGCTATTTTACTCGTAACATCAAATAAATCATCTAGTTTAAACCCACTTTCTAAAGCTTTTAAACTAGCTTTTTCAATTATAGGTCCATCTGCAACAGGGTCTGAAAATGGAATGCCAAGCTCTAAAGTATCAACTCCCGCTTCTTTCATACTAAGTGCTAAGTCAACAGTAAAGTTGTTATTTGGTAATGATGATGTGATAAATCCTACTAATTTTTTCAATTCTTATCCTAATACTAATTATTTTAAGTTATAATCTTACCATAATATTCTAAAGGATTTATTTATGAAACAAACAGTTACATCTATACAAAAAAATAAAGGTGTAAAAAAGTTAACTATGATTACAGCTTATGATGCACTTTTTGCAAAACTATTTGATAATGAAGTCGATTTTATATTAGTTGGTGATAGTTTAAATATGAGTTTTGGTGGAAATAGTGATACACTTAGTATTGGTATAGATGAGATGATATATCATACAAAAGCAGTTTGTAATGGAGCTAAAAATACATTTATCATATGTGATATGCCATTTGGTACATATATAGATAAAGAAACAGCATTTTTTAATGCAAAAAGAGTTTATCAAGAAACAGATGCAGATGCAGTTAAAATAGAGGGTGGTGTTGAAAAAGCAGATATTGTAAAATATTTGGTTGAAAACTCTATAGCTGTTGTTGGTCATATAGGTTTAATGCCACAAAATGTACGAAGTGAAGGTGGATATAAAATCAAAGGTAAAGATGAACAAGATATTCAAAAACTAATAGAAGATGCTAAAGCTATTGAACTAGCAGGAGCATTTTGTATTGTTTTAGAAGGTGTAAAAGAGAATGCAGCTAAAGTGATAACAGAATCAGTTAGTATACCTATAATAGGAATAGGTGCTGGGGTTAATACAGATGGTCAAGTTCTTGTATGGTCAGATATGCTTGGTTTTTTTGATGAGTTTAAACCAAAATTTGTTAGAAAATATTTAGATGGATCATCTTTAGTTAAAAATAGTGTACAACAATATGTAAAAGATGTAGAAGATAAAACTTTTCCATCAGATATTGAGACATATTAAAATAACTAAATTTTATATTTATATAAAAAAAGATATAATTAAAAATTATTAATAAAAGGGTAGATATGGAAAGTAAAAAAAGTATAATATCAACGATTGCTGTGATTATGGCAGTTGTGTTTATAGCTATGATTATCAATATAACATTAAACTTAAGAGATTTTGGTTTTAATAGTGCAAAAACTAAAGCTGACTTAGTTGCACAAAGTGTAAAAAATGGATTAACCGCACATATGGTAAACGGAATTATGCAAAATAGAGATTTCTATATAAATCAAACTAAAAATCTTGACAATATTGATGACTTATGGATTGTAAGATCTGAGGGAGTTAATAAGCAATATGGAACAGGTAAAGAGTTTGCTAAAGATGAGATTGATAAAAAAGTTTTATCTACAGGTGAGACAATAGAGGTTGTCGATGAAAATATATTAGGTCATAGTACATACAGAATAACTATACCATATAAAGCTGAGATCACAAAAGATATAAACTGTTTGTCTTGTCATGAAGCTAAAGATGGAGATACTTTAGGAGCTATCTCTATGATTATGACAATGGATGATTTAAAGTTAACAAGTGCAAAAATTATAGCTTTTACATCTGGATTTTCATTTATACTTATTGTTATAATTTTATGGTTTGTAAGAAGATTAATCATACCTTATTTATCAATTTTTCAATCTATAAAAAGTGTTATGAAAAAAGCAAATGATGGTGATTATTCTGGTAGAATTGAAAATATTAATAGTGGAGAGGCAAAAGATGTTGCACATTGGATAAATGAACATATGAATAAACTACAAGGAAGTTTAGTATCTATTGAAGAAAAAATTGATATATTTTTATCTGCGCATAAATCAAAAGTAGTAGAGGATCCTCTTCTAGATGTTCAAAATACTGTAACAAGACTTGCTGATATTTACAAGTTCAGAAAAGTTATAGAACATGATGAAAATATACTAGAAGTTTACCATAGATTGGCAATTATTTTAGAGGAGAAGTTTGAAATAATTAATTTCAATTTTATAGAAGCTGATACAACCAATAAAAAGACTCAAATTGTTTTTGTTCAAAATGAAGTTTTTTGTGATCCTATTACAGATGGATGTAGAGCAGACAAAACTAATGTTATGGTTGATTCATGCCAATTTAAAGAGGTTTGTGATAAATTCAAAGGAGATAACTTTTATATATGTATCCCTTACTCTATATCTAATGACTTAGACTTTATTATCTCAATTACAACTGAAACAAAAGAAGAGTATGAAAGAGTAAGAGCCTTACTACCTTTTATAAAAGATTATGTAGATACAGCAAAACCTGAAATAGTAAGTAAAAAATTGATGCAAATATTAGAAAGAAATGCTCAAACAGATCCTTTAACAACTCTTTTTAATAGAAAATATTTAGAGAATTATATAGATGCTACACTTTATAATGGTGTTTTAAAAAATATACCTTGTGGTGTTATGATGGTAGATATTGACTTTTTTAAACTTATCAATGACAATTATGGACACGATATAGGTGATATTGCTATTAAGACTATAGCCAATACTTTAATTGATGTTGTTAGTGAAAGAGATGTTGTTATTAGATTTGGTGGTGAAGAGTTTATTGTTGTTCTTGTTGATGTCACTGAAGAAAAAATGGTAGAAGTTGCAGAAAATATTAGAATCGCTTTCTCTCAACAAAAAATCCAAGCAGGAGCTGAAACATTTAGCAAAACTGTTAGTATAGGTGCTTCATTATTTCCAAATAAATCTCATGACTTTTGGAAATATGTTAAACAAAGTGATATAGCAATGTATAAAGCAAAACAAACAGGTAGAAATAAAGTTGTAGTATTTGAAGATGGAATGGATTAGTTTGCAAATTGTAATGTTTTATACTAATTTGTTATAGTTATGGTATATTAAATAAAAAGAGTATATTACAAATGGAAAGATTAGTTGAATTAGAGAAGATGACATTTGAAGATAATAGTGAAGATTTAACTCTTCGTCCTAGTATTTGGAGTGATTATATTGGACAAGAGAAGATAAAAAAAAATTTACAAGTTTTTATAAAAGCTTGTAAAAAAAGAGAGGAAGTATTAGATCATATTCTTCTTTTTGGACCTCCTGGACTTGGAAAAACAACATTAAGTCACATAATTGCAAATCAAATGGAATCAAATATAAAAGTAACAGCAGCACCTACAATTGAAAAAGGTGGTGATTTAGCTGCAATTTTAACAAATCTAGAAGAGGGTGATATACTTTTTATAGATGAGATTCACAGACTTAGTCCAGCAATTGAAGAGATTCTTTATCCTGCTATGGAAGATTTTAGACTTGATATTATTATTGGTTCAGGACCAGCAGCACAAACAGTACAAATAGACCTACCAAAATTTACTTTAATAGGTGCTACAACAAGAGCAGGGATGTTAAGTAATCCACTTCGCGATAGATTTGGTATGCATTTTAGATTGAATTTTTACGATGATAAAGAGTTGTCATTGATTATAAATAAAGCTTCTATTAAATTAAATAAAATAACTAAAGATGATGCTAGTTTTGAAATAGCACGAAGAAGTAGGGGAACACCAAGAGTTGCTTTACGATTACTAAAAAGAGTTCGTGATTTTGCTGAAGTTGAAGATGAAAAGAGTATAGAATTACATAGATGTAAATATGCTTTAGATGAACTAGGTATAAATGATAAAGGTTTTGATGAGATGGATTTAAAACTTTTAGAATTGTTGTTGTCAAATAAAGGTAAAGCTATGGGTCTGAGTACCATGGCAGCAGCTTTAAGTGAAGATGAGGGTACTATAGAAGATGCTATTGAACCATATCTGTTAGCAAATGGTTATATACAAAGAACAGCAAGAGGTAGAGTAGCAACTGCTAAAAGTTATGAACTATTTAGATTGACACCACCTAGTTTAAAAGAAAATCAAAATGAGAACTCACTATTTGAATAAAGGAGAAAATTATGAAGCTTAATACTGCTGAATTAAAAAAGATAACTATTTTATATGTAGAAGATGATGAAGTTGTAAGATTGCAAACAAAAACTGTATTTGAAAAACTATTTAAAAAAGTATATATAGGTTATGATGGTGAAAATGGACTTGAGATATATAAGTTAAATAAAAGTGATATAGATATAGTTATAACAGATATAAATATGCCAAATATGGATGGTCTTACTATGATTAAAAAAATAAACAATATACATAATTCAATTCCTACCATAGTTACAACAGCACATACAGATTCAAAACATCTATTAAATGCTATTGATAGAAATGTGGATAAATATATAACTAAACCTATACAGATAAAAGAGTTAACTGTTGCTATATTTGAGTTAGTTGCAAAGTATAAAAGAGCCGAAAATATTGAAAGTCTTGCTAAAAATCTTGCACTTAAAACTACTAAAGATGATAAGCAAAATATAGAATTAAATAATATGATAGATATAGTTAGAAATCAAAATATACATTTAAAAACAGTTATTGAAAATTTAGTAGTTAAATTTGAAACAGATAAGAACGGTATTATTACAGAAGTAACAAATAAATTCACTAGGTTTTTTGGATATAATAAAAATGATATTATTGGTAAAGATATAAATATACTTAAGAGTAGTAGTTGTGAACAAGAGAGTTTTCAAAAGATGATGTTAAAAGCAATTCATACTAAAAAAACTGTTGTATCTTCATATACATTTGAAACAAAAGAAAAAAAACCTTTTGATGCAGAAGTAACTATGACACCTAAATATTCAGAAGATGCCTTAGTTAGTGGATATACTTTTTATTTAGATATATTATA
>JAYEPD010000200.1:13452-22678 GCA_034723675.1 Campylobacterota bacterium | reverse complement strand
CTAAATGGTTAAAAAGATTAGAATTTTCTAATAAGCCTTGGCACTCTAAAGAGGAAACATCTAAATATACAATGTTACAAAAAGATGGTAGAGCTATTCAATATTTCTGGCCAAATGAAGTTAACTCTGTGATTACAAGCCCTTGTCCTGAAAAACCATGGACAGATTTAAAAGCTGGTGATTTAGTTGAGATTGAAGGGTTAGCATGGTCTGGTTTTGGAACAGTTAAACATGTAGATATATCTTTTGATGGTGGTGACAATTGGGTTGAAGCAAACTTCAAAGGTCTTGTTTTACCAAAATCATGGACTAGATTTAGCTATATTATGAAATGGGATGGGAAACCTTTACTATTATCTAGTAGAGCTACTGATGACACAAACAATGTTCAACCAACAATTGATCAAGAGACTTCGAAAGTTGGAGTTGAGTCTGTTTATCATAGAAATGCCATTGTTACATGGGAAATAAATACAAAAGGGGAGTGTAATAATGTACATATTAGAAAACACAATGCTTAAAAATACACTTGTAGGTCTTAGCTTAGTAACTTGCGTTTCTTTAACAACAGCTAGTGCAGCTACATATACAGTAAAAAGTGGTGATACTTTAGGTAGTATTGCAAATGATTTAGGATTTAAAACTTACAGTCAAGCTGGTATAACATCTGTGCCATCTGGAGATTTTGCTAAAATTATGGTTGGTGATAAGATTGAGTATACACCAAAACATAAAGTTGCTGTTGATGGTGGAGTATATTATGAAACTAAAGATGGCAAATATACTTCATATTTTGTAAATACACAAGATATAAAAGTTGAAAATAAAGGTAGAACACCAACAAAAACAGAATTAGCAGCATGGAATATTGATGTTATGCCTGATGGTACTGGTATGCCAGAATATGATATGAAACATGGTAAAGTGGTACTAGATGAAGATGGGAAACCTAAAAAAGCAGAAGGATCTGTGGAGTGGGGTAACGAACTATATGATGCTCAATGTGCTATGTGTCACGGTGACTTTGGTGCTGGTGGTGTTGGAGGATATCCTGCATTATCAGGGGGTGATATAGAGTCACTTACAAATCAACTTCAAGATCCAGCAGATGAAGATCCAGGACAAGAACCACCTTCTAGAAAGATAGGTAGTTATTGGCCATATGCAAGTACATTATTCTGGTATATTCAAGATGCTATGCCATTTCCACATCCAAAAAGTTTAACAAATAGTGAAACTTATGCTATATCAGCATATCTATTGATGGAAAATGGTGTAGAAGTTGGTGGTGAAGAGATGGATGAAGATTTTGTGATGGATAGAGAAAAATTTGCATCTATTGTTATGCCAAATGCAGAAGGTTTTTATCCAAATGTTGATACACCAGAAGATCCAAAACAAGGTGTTATGAATATGACTAAATATTTAAGTAACCCATCGAACTATGGTGCAGGAACTAGATGTATGACTGATTGTATTAAAGGTGAAGTGCCAGTTCTTAGAATTAAAAATGTATTAGATGACTTTAATCAACCTATATCTACGGTAAGAGATTTACCAGTAGTTGAAGCCAAAGGAGTTGCACACCCAGGACTTGCTGGTTATGAAGCAAATGGTTGTGGTGGTTGTCATGCAAATGCTGCAATTGGAGCACCTGTTGTAGGTGATGCTGATGGTTGGAAAGTTGTTATGGAAAAAGGTATTGATGCTGTTTATGCAAATGGTATAAATGGTATAAATGCAATGCCTCCTAAAGGTGGAGCTGCTATGAGTGATGCTGAATTTAATCTAATCGTTGATTATATGATAGATGCTAGTAAATAATTTTACAAGTATATAAATAATTAAAAAGCTTAGTAGTTTCCTACTAAGCTTTTTTTATTATTAGAATTTATAATAATTAGTTTTTTATATTATATAACTAAAGATTATAAATTATTATAAATAATTATAATCTATAAAACTATAAAAAATGTTACTATTTGATACATTTATAAATAAGTATTATTAATACTTAAATCATATTAAAGTCTATGTTTAAAGGCTTTATAGCTATTTTAAAGTTTTTTAACTTATAATATAAAAAAGAAAAAATTATAAGAAAAAAAGAATTGAAAATTTATTAAAAAAAACTTGACATATCTTTGTAAATTAGATTATAATTGTCTATCAGTATTTAAAAGATACTAATAAAGTTTATCAATAGTAAAAGGGGAAAATGTGAAATTAGCAAAAAGTTTACTAATAGCAACAGCTTTTAGTGGTTTAATAACAACAGCCAGTTTAGCAGATACAGCTTTGATAGCAAAAGGTGAAAAGATTTTTAATAGTAAAACATCTGGAAACTGCTTAGCATGTCATGCCGTAAATGGTAAAAAAATAAACGATCCAGGTAGTTTTGGACCAATGTTAATCGGTCTTTCTTATTGGACAGACGATTTATTATACGATACTGTATATGATATATATGCAGCAAGAGGTATAACAACATCTGCGATGCCAGCATTTGGTAAAAATGGTTGGTTAGATGATGCAGAGATTAAAGCAGTTGTTGCTTATTTAAAAACAATTAATTAATATTAAGGAGAATTAAGATGGATAGAAGAAAATTTTTAGGTTTAGGTATGGGTGTTGCTGCTGTTGCAATGGTACCTGCAAGTTTAAGTGCGATTGATTTTAGAGCTACAAAAAAAGGTGCTTTTGAAGGACCAAATAGTCATACAATTGATGCAGCAATGAAAGAGTTATTTGGAACATCAGCTACAACTGAATCTAATGTTAAATTAAAAGCTCCAGATATTGCAGAAAATGGTGCAGTTGTACCTATTCAAGTTTCATCTAAACTTGCAGGTAAAACAGTAGCAGTATTCCAAGATGCTAACCCTGAATCTACAGTTGCAGTATTTACAGTTCCTGCAAATGGTATTATAGATTATAAACTAAGAATTAAAATGGCTAAGACAGGTAAAGTTGTAGCAGTAGTTCAAGATGGTGGAACATTATATTCTGCATCTAAATCAGTTAAAGTTACAGCTGGTGGATGTGGAGGTTGATTTAATCACCACCACAACAGTTTTAAAATAAAATAGAATAAATAATACAAAAGGAATAATAAAATGGCAAAAAAATCAAGAATTAAAGTAAAAGAAAAAAAAGGTGTTACAACTGCAAAAGTTATGGCTGCACATGCAATGTTAAGTTATGATGAAGCAAAAAGAGCTAAGAAAGAAGCTAACTTTATAACTTATATGGTTGCAAAAGTTGAAGGTGAGATAGTATATGAAGCATCTACTAGTCAATTTTTATCTAAAAACCCATTTGTTCAATTTTCTTTTACAGGTTCAAACAAAGGTAAACAATTTGAGTTTACATGGACTGATTTAAAAGGGACAACTCAAACAAGTAAGAAAAAAATCAAATAATCACTTTTAGATAGTGATTATTCTAAAATAACTAAGGAGAACGCATGTTATTAAATATTGTAAAAAGCTCTGTTTTAGTTGCATTGACTACTTGTGCTTTGAACGCAGGTGAGTATAACGCTCAAGCAGAAAAAGATAGAATGGCTTTAATTGATTATATGGAAGCTAAATTTGAAGATGCAGAAAAAAACAGAGATAAATTTTTTCCTTATTCTACAGACGATGAGTTAAAGAATAATATTGTAAAAGGTATTAAACATCAAGACTTTGCTATAGGTAACTACGCATTTTCTAAACAAGGTCAATTTTCATACAATGAGATCAATGAGATGCCACCATATGAAGAGTTAGTTGAGATGGGTGAAGAGATATATGAAGGTAATGATGCACTTAAGGCTTGTTTTCCTGATTTAACTATTGGTGGAGATTATCCTTATTTTGATGAAACAAAAAAAGAGGTAGTTAGTTTAACTGGTGCTATTAATGATTGTTTAGTTAAAGCTGGTCAAAAAAAATGGGGTGAGAAAAAAGGAGATATGGCAATATTTCAATCTTTTATCTCATCACAAACAAAAGATGCTGAGAAAAAAGTAAATATAAAAATAGAATCAGCAGATGCAGCTGCTGCTTATGAGAGAGGTAAAGAGTTTTACTATACTCAAAGAGGTTATTTACAACTTTCATGTGCTACTTGTCATGTACAAGGTGCAGGTCAAAGAGTTAGAAATGAGAGTTTATCTCAACTGTTAGGTCACACTACACACTTTCCAGTTTTTAGACTAAAATGGGGAAAAGACAAGATTGCAAATGGTTTAGGTACACTTGAAAGAAGAATGCAAGGTTGTGTTAAAGATCAAGGACAAAATCCTCCTAAAACAAACAGTAAGACAATGAAAGAGTTACTTTATTTCATGGCATATATGTCAAATGGAATGAATGTTGACGGTCCAGACGTAAGAAAGTAAGGGGTGGATATTATGAAAAAATTATATAGTATATTAGCAGCTACTGGTTTAGCATTGGCATTGCAAGGGTGTACAGGTGGAAGTAGTTCAGCTCTTTCAACTGCATCAACTGATAAAGATAAAGATGGTGTAGTAGATATATCTGATCAATGTCCAAATACAATCTCTGGATCTAAAGTTGATGGTAACGGTTGTATGATTTATACATCTATTATGGATGTTGATGTTAGAAAAGTTTGTGATATAAAAACAAATGGTATCGAATCAGTTATTGCAACTGCAAAAAAATACAATGCAATAGCAATTAAAAATGATGTAGAATTTAGAAGACTTAATGTTAATAACTCTGATTTAATAACTTCAGTTGAAGAGGCTATTAAAACAGGAGCTAAAGAGGTTAATCCTTTACATTTTAAAAGTAAACCAAACAAAGTTAAAAAATCTAAAACTAAATTTAGTACAGAATATGGAGCAAATAGAGCTTGTAAATTTGCTATAAGTGCATTAACACAAGAAGCAGAAGGTAAGAAAAACTGGAGAGAAGCAGTTCCAGGTGATGGGTATAAATATTAGTTAAAACCAACTAATAAACAATAAAAAGTCAAGTGTAAAAGCTTGACTTTTTTGGGTATAAATATAAATAATTAAAAGGAATAAATATGAGTAAATTAGGTAGAAGAGAATTTGTATATATGATGGCTATGCTAGGAGCTGCTCCTGTATTTGCAAACTCACATATAAGAATGTCTGATTCAAAAAGAGCAGAAGATTATTATAAATTAAAGCCATTTGGAAATGTAAGATTGATGCATATGACAGATAGTCATGCACAGTTATTACCTGTATATTTTAGAGAACCAAGTGTAAATATGGGATTTCATGAAAACTTTGGAAAAGTTCCTCATATAGTAGGAGATAAACTTTTAAGCCATTATGGTATAAAAGATGATAAAAGACTTGAGTATGCTTTTTCATGTGTAAATTTTGAAAAAAATGCTGAACATATGGGTAGAGTTGGTGGTTTTGCTCAGATTAAAACAGTAGTAGATTATCTTAGAGAATCATTTGGTAAAGAGAAAACTTTACTTATGGATGGTGGAGATACTTGGCAAGGTTCATGGACTGCTTTACAAACAAGAGGTAAAGATATGGTACAAGCTATGAATTTACTTGGAGTAGATGTAGCAGTTGGTCACTGGGAGTTTACATATAAAGCCGAAGAGGTTTTAGAAAATGTTAAATTACTAGATGCAGAGTTTTTAGCTCAAAATATCGTTGTAAAAGATGATTCTATGATGGAAGGTGTTGAAGCTTATGATGAAGATACTGGTCATGCTTTTAAACCATATACTATAAAAGAGATGGGTGGAGCTAGAGTTGCTGTTATAGGTCAAGCGTTCCCTTATACAACTATTGCTAATCCTCAAAGAAATATACCAGATTGGTCTTTTGGAATCAATGAGGACTCTATGCAAGAGATGGTTGATCTTGTAAGAGAAGAGGAAAAGCCTGATGCTGTTATCGTATTGTCACACAATGGTTATGATGTTGATAAAAAGATGGCACAAGTTTGTAGTGGTATAGACTTTATAATGGGTGGTCATACACATGATGGTGTACCTGAAGCTTATGAAGTTAAAAATGCAGAAGGTGGTAAAACATATGTTTGTAATGCAGGTTCAAATGGTAAATTCTTAAATGTACTTGATTTAGATGTTCAAAATGGTAAAGTAGTTGATCATAAGTTTACACTACTTCCTATTTTCTCAGATCTTATTCCTGAAGAACCAACTATGAAAAAATATATAGCAGATGTTAGAAAACCATATTTATCTGACTTAAATAGAGTATTAGCTACTACAGATGAAACTCTTTTTAGAAGAGGTAACTTTAATGGTTCTTGGGATCAAATCATTTGTGATAGTTTAATAGAAGTTAAAGGTGCAGATGTTTCTTTATCTCCAGGATTTAGATGGGGAACTACAGTTATGCCAGGTCAACCTATAACATTTGATGACTTAGCAACTCAAACAGCTCTTACATATCCAGAAACTTATGTAAGTGAGTTTACAGGTGAACAGATACATGCTACACTTGAAGATGTTGCTGACAATCTATTCCATAAAGATCCATTTAGACAATCTGGTGGAGATATGGTAAGAACAGGTGGAATATCTTATAGAATCAATCCTATGAAACCAGTTGGACATAGAATTACAAATATAGTTATGACTAAAACAGGACTTCCAATGGATCCTAAAAAGAGATATAAAGTAGCAGGTTGGTCAACAGTTAACTCTATAGCTCCAGGTAAACCAATCTGGGAAGTTACTGAAGAGTACTTAAAAAATACTAAACATATAAGTAACTTAAAAGTTGATACTCCTGATATGGTTGGAGTTAAAGGTAACCCAGGTATAGACAATAAATATAACAAACATCTATATACACCTGTTAAGAAAGTTTAAGTAGTTAAAGATAACTGCTTAATATATAAAAAAACCTAGCTAATTTTAGCTAGGTTTTTTATTGATTGCTTATAGCTCAATACTCCAATAAGTTTTACTTAAGATTAACAAAGAAATTACGCGTGATTTGAAGATTAAGAACCATATATTAATATATTTTAATCTAAAAAATAGATAAAAACTCCTTTATAAGTTAAGCTATTTCCTTTAATCTTAAGTAAAACTTATTGGAGTATTGAGCTTAAATATTTAATAAATATTATTCCTTAAACTCATCAAAATCAAGCTCTTCGTAAGATTTTGTTTTAAAATATTTTAAGTATTTTCTAAATTGACTACTATTTTTATAACCTCTTATCTCATACGAAATCTCTTCATCTTCAACTAAAAATACTACAGGATAGATACTCAAATCAAGATATTCACCAAATCTAAACTTTGTATCTTTAAAATTTTGATATGAAACTATACCATCATCATCTATATTTATATCAACAAAAATAAAATCTTTTTTTAACAGCTCTTTTACCTCTTTATCATTGAAAGTTCTATCTTTCATCCTTTCACAATAAGGGCAGTAAGTTGTATGAAAAAAGATAAGTAGCTGTTTATTTTCTTTTATAGATTGTGCTGTTAATTTTTTAAAATCTATATCTTGATCTACTTTATTTATAAAATCACCAAATAAAAATATATTTAGTGACAATAAAAGTATTAGTATTTTTATTTTATTCCTCTTCATAAAACTCTAACTCACCATATGCATGTGATACATTACTTCCATTTAGTATATCAAACATAGCTTTATCTTTGAACTCTACCATCTTAACAAAGTCTTTAACACCCTCAAGACCTACATCCTCTTCTACAGCTTCTAAAACACGCTCTTTTAAAAGTGAAAAATACTTTATAGACTCATCAACTGCACTCTTTGATACATCAAAACCATGACCAGGTACAAGTACATCCCACTCATAACTATTGATTGTTTTTAATGCACTTAGTTGCCCTATAACTTTACCATCTCTATTTGATGTTATTCTACCATTCATAACTAAATCACCTGCAAATAAAACTTTTCTATCAGGCATATACATAAATACATCAAATTTACTATGACCTTGACCTACAGGTATAAGTTGAAATTTTTCACCATCTAAAACTACAGTCTCTTGAACTTTTATATGTTTGTCAAGTTTTACAATATGTGTACCATCTATTGCATCCTCTGATAAAAGTTTATGCATTCTTGTATGGTCACCCTCTTTGTAGTTTTGATCTTGTAGCTCTACACCATAAAGTTTAGCATCAAATTTTTCTTTGTAAAAACTATTTCCAAGCCAGTGATCATCATGTTCATGAGTGTTTATAACTATACTAACAGGAAGTTTTTCTATTTTTGACATCTGAGCATACGCTTCTTTTGCATAATTGTAAGTTGGTCCACTATCTATTAAGATATATGAATTTTTTCCTTTTATATAACAATGATTTGACATATTTCCACCATTTTCTTTTGTAGGCATCTCTAGTTTACCAAAAAAGCACCATACATTTTCACTTACTTTTTTTGGTGTAAGATTATATTCAAAAGCATTTACACTTGTAAAAGTGATACTTGCTACTAAAGCTAATTTACTAATAAGGTGTAACATTTATCCAACCTCCTGCTATTCTTTCAATAACTTCTGCAATTCCAGCTTGAACATAAGTAACATCTTCTAAAAATTCACCCTCTTCCCACTTCATAGTCTCCATAGTATTACGACAACCAACAAATTCTACATCATAGTCCATCAATGATCTTATTCTGCTAAGTGTATGTGGATCATAATCAGTTCTTAATGCTCTCATCCCTTGTGCATAAGCAATTACTGAAATATTTATACTTTCACTTGGATATACTTTTAGTACATTGTAAATAGAACCTAGCATATGATTTACCGTTTCAATATTTGCACTTCTTAATTTAATAACCCATTTTCTTGGTTCATCAAACGATGGTTGTGGATCAGCAAACTTCATATCACCAGCGAATGAAAATGCAACAATTGAACAGATTAGAATTATCTTTTTTAACATGGAAACCCCTTTTGTTTTTATAAGTATAAGTTATTATAACATTTTTTTGTTTAAGTAAATATTTTGATTATAGTAGTATAATTTTTAATTAACCCAATACTCTAATAAGTTTTCTTTAATCTTAAAAAAAACTTATTAGAGTATTGGGCTAATGTTTAATACGAGGAGATAATATGGATAAAATGACCCATACAAAATTTAACTTAAATAGTTTTTTAATGGCACTTAGTATACCTTTTGATAAATTAGAAAATAAAAATAGATTTAATGTTAAATACAACTCAAATAG
>JAYEPD010000200.1:0-13352 GCA_034723675.1 Campylobacterota bacterium | reverse complement strand
GAGGAGATAATATGGATAAAATGACCCATACAAAATTTAACTTAAATAGTTTTTTAATGGCACTTAGTATACCTTTTGATAAATTAGAAAATAAAAATAGATTTAATGTTAAATACAACTCAAATAGAGTTAGCTATATAGCACTTAGACTGTCTACTATGTGCAATTTTAAACCTGCTTTACTTTCAGATATATTTTCTTATTCTAAAATATATAAAAATGATTTTTTAAAAAAGCATTTAAACTTATTTCCATTTCAAGATATCTCAATACTAAAAAATAAAATTGTAAATGAGATACTTTATATCTCAACATTGATAGAAAATAATATAAATATCTCTAATAATATTATAATAAATAACAATAAAATAGTTGATATAGTTCTAAATAATAGCAATATTTCAGAAGATTTAAAAGATAAGTTAAGATATATTTTTGAAGAGTTTGCATTTTGGTTTGATTTAACATCGGAATGTCAATTGTCATATAATACTTTAAATTTTTTAGATGATTTTACAATTGAATTAGGCTATGATAAACTTTTAACTCTTACTACAACTATAAATGATATGATAAATTATCATACTGGTATTGAAGATATAAAAGATGAGGAAAATAAAATTTCAAAAAGGTGTGAAAGGTTGTGTGCGTTTTACAATTTTGATAAAAAAGATAGTTCAAGGATGATAATAAGTTCAAACTTAATCCATATAGGGATGTTATATCTTTCTAAAGATATCTTTCTTAAAAAAGATAAATTAAATGATGAAGAGCTATTTATAATAAAAACTGTACCATATAATAGTAGTGTTGTTATATCCCAAATCTTTGGTTTTGATGATATAACACAATTGTGTTCATTGTACTGTGAAAAACTTGATGGTAGTGGGTACCCATATGGAGTTACTGCTAATAATTTGAGTTTTAAAAACAGAATAATCATAATATTGTCAATATATCAAGCTTTGACTAACAACAGAAGCTATAGAGGTAAATATACTCATTCAGAAGCTATAGATATACTTAAAGATGAAGCAAAAGCTGGTAGATTAGATATAAGTATAATTGAAAACTTTGATACTTTATTTTAACTATAGGTTACACTTATAAACCAACTAATTAATCTCTAATAAGTTGGTAGTACTCAAGAGAAAAGTTATTATTTCAGAAATTAAAAGACTCAATAGTTATTATATTTAAGCGAGAATATTCCGATATTTATAGTAAAATTATATTTGTTAATAATAAAGATTAGCTACAAAATAATAAAATCTGTAAAATCACCATTTTTATTAACTTAAATTTAAAATTTATCTAAGTTTTATATAATTATAATATGCTACATAACAATAAAAGGATAAAAATGTCAAATAATTACAATAGCTTAAATGAGCAAGAGCAAAGAGTTATACTAAATAAAGGAACTGAGAGAGCGTTTAGTGGAGAATACTTCGATAATAAAGAGAATGGTATATATACATGTAAACAGTGTAACACTCCTCTTTTTAATTCAGATTCAAAGTTTGATAGTGGTACTGGATGGCCTAGTTTTGATGATATTATTGAAAATAATGTAAAAGAGTTACCAGATGCTGATGGTAGAAGAGTTGAGATAGTATGCGCTGTTTGTGGTGGACATCTGGGTCATGTGTTTAAAGGTGAAGGTTTTACACAAAAAAGCACAAGACACTGTGTAAATTCTATATCTTTGAATTTTAATAAAAATTAAATAAAATATATTACAAGCTTAATTCCATAATAAGTTTTATTTAAGATTAAAGGAAATAGCTTTATTTACAAAATAGCATATACCTATTTTTAGCTTAAAATCCATTAATATATGGCTCTTAATATTCAGGTCACGCGTAATTTCTTTGTTAATCTTAAATAAAACTTATTATGGGATTAAGCTAATATTACTCTTATCATAAAAGATTTAAACTATTCAAAATCTTTTTGTGATAGAGATTCCATAAGTTTTTTTAGTATAAGCATATATTGGGATATTTGATAAACTTCTACTGTTTTTAAAATTTGTAGATAGTATAAAACTTTTTGTTATATAATAATCTAAACCAATAGAGGTTATATATAACTCATCTTTTTTATTTACTTCAAATTCAGTAAATTCTAAACTATCTTTTTTATATTTTGCAAATATAGAACTATTTACTTTTAAATTATCATAAATACTATAACTATTTCCGATTATTATAGCATTGGTTGTTTCATCTGAAATCTCTTTATCATCTTTTATATCTTTTGAGTATATATACATTAGATTAAATTTACTTATTTTACTAACTGTAATATTACTACCAATAATCACTTGGTAGTTATTTGAATTAAGATTCTTATTTTCATCTTTAGAATAAGATTTTTTAGAAACCTTTATGGATGAAAAATATCTTATGTGATTTGAATAATTTTTTTGTAAATTAACTGAATATCCAACAATATTTAAATAATCTTCACTATCTAATGTTGTTCTTAAATAATCTAACCCATAATATATCTTTAAATTAGAAGTTTTAGTAACTAGATTTAAATTATATGTTAAAAGTTGCATATTGTTTGTTGTCTCGTTTTCATATCTTTGATCTGTTAGATTTATCTTATTTTCAATAGAGTATTTTTCATTAATGTTATAGTTATGATTTAATCTTAAAGAGGCATCACTATAGTTATCTTTTATCTCATCATCAGTTACTTTTATATCGGTTAAAACAGGTGTATCGTATGTTTTATTGAATGTAGTATTATTTACATTAGTATCTTTAGTCAAACCTAAAGATACAGATCCATAAAAAAAACTATTCTTTTTAGTTTTTTTCTCTAAATTTAAAATTTTGTATATATTTTGCCTAACATTATCAGGAATATTTTGTTTTAAAACATGATTAAAATTTGTAAGGGCATCCTCTTTTAGATTTAACTTTAAATATGTTTGAGCCAATTCCACCCTAGCTCTTAATTGATTTTCATCGATGATTAAAATTCTATCAAAGTGAACCATCGCATTTTCATAATCACCCATCTCAAAATATGATCTACCTAAATAAAAATTGATCTCTATATTTGAAATATCATCATTTAATATCTTATTTAATATCTCAGCAGACTCTTCATAATTGCCATTATTAAAAAGCTCTTTAGCCTCTTTATATTTATCAACATCAAGAGAAAAGCTAAATGTGACAAAAAATAAAAATACCAATAATGATTTCATATTTTACTTATTCTTTTTGTGCTTTAAATACACCTGTTGCAACATTATAGTCATTTACTTTTGTTTTAAAAGTTCCACCAACTGCCTGTGCTTCATTACCATAAAATTCTCCATTTACTGAACCTGCATCTTGATTTGTAATTTGATTATTATCAATTGTAGCTGTTGATTCTACACTAATACTATCAAAACTATTTAAGCTAGTACTTCCATCAAATTTACTATTCCATGTTTGCCCATTTTGTGTATTAAAATCAATAGTACCACTCATATTATTTTTACCACTACCCAACTCAAAATTTATATTAACATTATTTGTGTTATCCATAACTATAGGATCTCTTCCATTTACTATACCCATCACATTACCGTTATATGTTGAGTTTGTTGTTGAAGTTGCAGTTCTTAATTCATCAAGTACTACTGCTTTTGTTAATTCGCCTCTAACTGTATATGAAGATGGTGAATCTTCCCAGTACCCCCAAGATATTACATCATCTGTCTCACTATTTGAAATCTCATAATTATCGTCTAATTTAACAAATTTTCTTGTTGGTATATCTTCTAAAGTTTCATTTTTATTATTTTCATCAACTGCTTGTGTTGATACAGATAAAATATTTTCATCTTTTTGTGTTATTGGCTCAGGTTTACTTGGTATTCCTGATGATACATCTGTTTTTTCACCTGCATCTACATCAACTGATACACCATTGTTTGAAGTAACAGTAATAGCACCTTGTGTACACATCACAACACTTTGGTTTGCTTTTACTATTGTACCTCTTATACCTATTGATGCTGATTTTGTTTTTAGTTTAAATTTGCTTTTATTAAGTTTACCTATTCTTCCTGTAACTGAAGAAAATGCACCTTTTAAAACATTGAATTGAGCTTTATTGTTTGATGGCTGTTCTTCATCATATAAGTATTCTGCTATATCTAAAGTAGAATTTTTTCCAATTGTAAATATAGTATTGTCATTGAAAACAATTTGTAATTTACCATTTTTAGTTGTAATAAAATCTTTTTTATTTAACATAAATCCATTTTTTGCATGTATAACCATACCATCTCTTTGAATCTTTACATTTCCACTATATGCTGTGATTTTACCCACATTAGAAAATAAAAACATTGGTAAAACTAAAAATAATATATACTTTCTCATAACAAATCCTTTTCTTTGTTATTATTGTAACATATTCTAATATATTAGTATACTATACTTTAGTATAAAATCACTAACTTTTTGTGTTATGCCTAAATATTCCATCAAAATTATCTGGTGGCATTTTTATATAATGTTCACATCTTTGAATATAAATATCATATATTTTATTGTTACTTTTATCTTCCCATAAATTAACTTCTTTAAAAATACCTAAAGCATCACTAAATTTTTCATTTTGATAAAGATCTAAAGCTCTATGATAAAGCTCTAACTCCTCATCTAATCTCTCTCTTGAGATATTATATAACGACCCCATATCATTATCATAATCTATTATTTGCCATATCTGAACAGGTTTATTTTTCCCTTTTACTGTTACCAAATCTAAATACCTATAGATATAATTATTTGGTAATTGCTCTTTAGTATAATTTGATATGTTTAAAAATGAACCATAATATTTACAAAGTGACTCCATTCTTGATCCTAAATTTATAGGATCTCCAATAACAGTATAATCACTTCTTTGTGATGAACCCATCTCACCTACAATAGCAACACCTGTATTGATACCAATACCTATCTCAAAAATAGGTATACTTTTCTCTTGGGACATTTTAGCTATCTCTTTAAATCTTATATCTTTTTTTATTTTTTTATTTAAACTATCTAATATATAAAGTTGTTCTAAACTTGCTTCAACTGCTTTATTGGCATGATTTTTTATATCACCTGGAGCATTCCAATATGCCATTATAGCATCACCTATAAACTTATCAACTGTTCCATAATTTTTTATAATAATATCTGTCATAGGATCCATATATTCATTTAACAATTCGATAAGTATTCTTTCATTTGAAACCACTTCTGAAATATTTGTAAAACCTCTTATATCGCTAAAAAAAACGGTAATCTCTTTACTTGTTGCTTCAAAAGTATCATTCTCCATATTGTGTATCAATGACTCCATAACATTTTTTGAAACTTTTGAAGCAAACTTGTTTTTTATATCTTTATTGTATTTAACTTCTAAAAAGTAGTTTAAAGAAACGGCAACTACATATGATATAAATGTTACTACAAGTGGAAAAAATATATTTATAATTAATCCATAGTTAAATAATATAAAATAGAGGATATATATATTAATAACGGCAATAAAAAAAGTGAAAATTGTCGCTAAATATAAAGGTAAATTAGCAACTAAACCTACTATAATAACTGTGATTAATAGTATATGAAACATATTTAATCCATCTACCCAAGATGGTTTATATATATAATCTTCATTTAATATATTGTCGATCAAGTTAGCATGAACTTCAACACCTGGATATACAGAATCAAAAGGTGTAGCTCTTAAGTCTAAAAGTCCTGCTGCACTTGTACCAATTATAACTATTTTACCCTCTATATCTTCTA
This sequence comes from Campylobacterota bacterium, assembly GCA_034723675.1. Taxonomy (GTDB): domain Bacteria; phylum Campylobacterota; class Campylobacteria; order Campylobacterales; family Arcobacteraceae; genus JAIOSF01. Next base: position 7,524 of record JAYEPD010000200.1, on the reverse strand, counting down.
TGTTATAGTTGTTTTGTAATATGTCATACGCAGATATATATTTAAAATTTTTTTCATATCCTTTAAAATTTACAAAACTTCTACCATATCTATCTGTTGGTATTATTAAATCACCTATTCTTATATTTTCAACACCATTTCTATCATAATTTATATATACTTTTTTCTTATTGCTAATTGTTCTTATAATTTCCAAAGCCAATGAGGGGTATATTCTCTCATCATATCTAATAACTAAAGGTACACTTCTTACTACCCCTGACTTATCAGGTATATTATTAAAAAAACCACTAGAGTATGAACTATTTTGCACTTCTGGAATATTTAAAATTGTACCATATGCTTCTATAACCATTTTTTTATTAAATTCATCTCTATTTTTTTCTATAAATATAGCTGGTATAGTCGGTGTATTTTTATTTAGGTAATTATCTTTTTCTAATTGAAATTGATAACCTAAAATAGTTGGTGTATTAGCAACTGTTTGTGCAAATATAGAATCAAAGTCAGGTATTAAAATATCTGTATTTATATTGAATTCTTCTATTATTTTTTTTGGATTTGTTCTGTCTTTTTCAGGAAAAACAACATCAAATGCTATTAGTCCAACATTTGAATTTGTTAAATTAACTAACATATTTGATACAATATCCCTACTCCAAGGCCATTGTCCAACTTCATGTAAAGATTTATCATCTATATCAACTATTATTACATTGTTATCATTAGGAACTTCTCCTCTAATAACAAACATATAATCTCTTAATATATCATCAAATGAATCTATTGTTTTTGGTAGATATAAATAAGTAAGTTCAAATATAAAAGATATAAAAATGATGGTTGAAGTATATATTAAAAAATTTTTAATTCTTTTTTTCATAAATATATTAAAATTCGACTATATCTTGCTCTTCAAGAATCTTCCCACCATTTAATAATAAATTCTCTTTTATAATTTCAGTAGTTATCTCTAATCTTGCACTTGGTTTTAGATGGTGTATATGAATTGTCACATCTTCTCTATTAAGTTTTTTTAATTCACTTTTAAATAAACTTGGTGTTAAATGTTTACTATCATATGCTAATTGTTCCATATTTGATGGAAAAGATATGTCTATGACTACTGTTGTTATTTTTTGATTTTCATTTATCTCATCCCAAATATCATCACAAATATAAGTATCTGATGTAAATAATATAGAACTACCACTTTTTTCAACAACAAAACCATTACTTGAGTTCGAGTGGTTATTTTTAATAGCTTTTATAATACAATCTTCAACTTCAGTTATCTTATTAATCTCTATCTCTATATACTCTATAGCTTTAAGATTTGAATTGATTAAGTTTATTTTTGAAAAATCAGGCCAAATTTCATTATTGAATATATTATTTTTAATACTATCAATAGTCCCTTTTCTACCGTAAATCTTTAAGGGTATCTCTCTTTTATCAAATGTAGAATCTATAAGAAATGGTATATCAGCGATATGATCTAGATGTCCATGAGTTACAAATATATGATTTATATTATAAATTCCATTTCCAAGACCCAACATAATATTTCCTGCATCTATTGTAATCTCTTTTGACAACTGAAATGAGGTCAATCCTGTATTTGTAGACTTACCTCCACTTGCTCCTAGAACTTTAATAGAAGATTTTTTATCTGTATTAAATGGCATCAACTACCTTTTTTAAAATATTGAACTATTTCTAACATTATTTTTTGCTGTTTCTTTTTAATAAGTGGTAAACTTTTTATATCAAAAAATTTCACACTACTATTTTCCCAAGACAAATTACTACTTAACAACTTATCATCAATAAAATATTTTTCTATATTATTTATTTTATCATAATTTACTAAATATATACCTATATCTTTTTCTGTATTTATCTGCTCAAAATACTTTTCCAAATAAACTGGACTAACTTTTATATTTGATTCCTCTTCAAATTCTCTAAGTGCCGTTTGGATTTTTGTTTCACCTTCCTCTTCTCCACCTTTAAGAAATCCCCATCTTTCATTACTTGTAATTGATTTACATAATAATAATTTCGTACTAAATTTATCTATTTTATATAAACATATTCCATAAGCTTTTATTTTCATCTATCCAACTTTTCTATTATAAATATAATATGTTAAAAGAAATAACACAACTAAAGGGAGTATTATAGCTATTTCGGCTAAAAGTACACTACCCAATGCTAATTTTTGCATTAAAAATAGAACACCCCAGACCAATAAAGTACTAAATATTGTTATAGAGATAAAAGCTGCTGTATTAAAAAACCTGCTACTTGCAGAGGTAAATACAAAAATTAAAACTATTAGAGGTAGTACAAAAAATGGAACTAATAGTTGTGAATATAAAATAGATCGAATTTTGTTTGTATTAAAATCTTGATTATCTAATAATAATATAGTTCTTATAGCGTCAATTGTTGAAAAATATGTATTAGTTTTATAAACATTATTTATTATTTTAGGTTCAAACCCCTCAAGAATATAAGAAAACTTTTCATAAGTAACTTCTAATTTTGAATTGTCCCAGTCTATTACTTTTGGTTTTTTTATAACTTTTGTATCTATTATATACCATCTATTTCCTTGATAGATTGCCTTTTTAGCTATTGTTTGTTCAACTATCTTATCATCTTCTATTTTAAAAATATGAACTCCTGTAGCTTTCTTTTCTAATGGATACAATTTTTTAAAATATACAAAATATTCATTATATTTTAAAAAAATATTATCTTGCTCACTTATAAAATATTCATCATTTAGAATTTTATTTTTCATCTCATAAGAGTAAGCAAGAGGAGTAGTTTGTAGTGTTATTAATAAGATGCTTATAAATATAGCTATGTTTATGATTGGTTTTAAAAGTTTAACTTCTGATATACCTAAAGCATAAAAACTAACCAATTCATTGTTTTTAATCAAGCTTGTCAAAATCACAATCCATCCAAAAACTAAAGATAATGGTAATGCAATAGTTAATGTAAAAAAAGCGTTATAAAGTATATATAAAAGTTGTAAATTTGCAGAATCAGGAAGTTTATGAATAATTTGTAAAAAATCAATCCCCACAAAAAATATCTCTAAAGATAATAATATTATAAAAAAATATTTTAAATATTTAATCAAAAGGTACTTTGTAACTATATTCATTTTTCAGCTTTTAATGTGTATTTTGATTTAACCTCTACTAATGGTAATTTTTTTAGTGCTTCAAGAGATTTAATAACATGTGATATAATACTATCTAATTTATTTAATTCTTCTTTACTAAAATCTCCTAAAACATAATTTGATACATCACCTTTATGATCAGGTTTTCCAATTCCAACTCTTACTCTAAGATAATCTTTTCCAATATGACTATCAATTGAACGAAGTCCATTATGTCCCCCATGTCCCCCATCAAGTTTAAACTTAACTGTACCAAATGGTAAGTCTAAATCATCATGTATTATTATAATATTTTCATTAGGAATATTATAATATTCCACAATATTTAAAATAGATTCTCCAGATGCATTCATAAAAGTTTGAGGTTTTGAGTATATATCTGAACCATTTTTAAAAGTTAAAGATTTAAAGTTTTGATTGTTTATATTTGTAGTATTTAAAGAATTTTTGACTATCTCATCGATAATCAAAAATCCAATATTATGGCGAGTATTTTTATATTTCTCACCTGGATTACCTAGTCCAGCGATTAGGTACATATTTTGTTACTTAACTTTGATCACACCAACAACTGGTACTCTTGGGTCTAAATAACACTCAACACCTTCTGGTAATTTAAGATCTCTTACTAAAAAGTTATTACCTACATCTAAATCAGTAACATCAAAATGAAAAGCTTCAGGTAAGTTTTCAATTGTACACTTAACTTCAACTCTATTTCTATGAAAAGCTAAAAGACCTTTGTTTTTAAGACCTTTTGCTGTACCTTCTGTTGTAACAGGAACCATATAATTAGTTCTTACACCTGGTTGTGCTAACATTAAATCAACATGAACCAATTGTGCTGTAATTGGATGTTTTTGATACTCTTTAACAACAACTTTATAAGTAGTCCCTGCTAAATCAATATCAAAAGCAATATTTTCTTTATTTTTTAAATATCTAACGTAATCATTTATTTTAAATGCAGCATTTATGTTTTCTATACCTTTTCCATAAATGTTGGCAATTAGATAACCATCTCGTCTTAGTTGTTTTGTAGTTTGTTTTACGATACTATCTCTAAGTATACCTTGTAACATTTTGTTTCCTTGTCTGTTTTTTTTAAGAAGCGAATATTAGCTAAATTAACATTAAGTTTAGTTTAAATTTTTTACAAACTATATCTTTATTTTATAAAGTAAATTAAAATAATTTGTGGTATCATTATCATTGTACAAAATAATAATTAAAAGGGATACAAATGTCAAACACAAAACAAATCGATACAATACCACTAAATGGTACAAAAAACGGGGAGATAACTATAGTAAATATCACTGATCCTTATGGTGATAACACAGGTGAAGTTACAAGTATAGGTATAACTTTAGTTGGAGATGATGTTGAGTGGAAAGTTCATATACCAAAGGACAATTTAGACCAATTAATAGAGTCACTAAAAAAAGCAAAATAATTAAAAAATGCCTTATACAAAAGTAAAACTTAGCCATATATCTTTAAAAGCATTAGAATTGGGTCAAACATATCAATACCCAATATACTATAATGATAAAGATAATTTATATAAAGTTTTGATAAATAAAGGCAGTAAATACTCGCAAGATATTGAAAAAATAATAATTGATAAGTCTATAAAAGATGTTTATGTAAAAAATGAAGATCATAAACAATATGAGATTGATACACAAAATTATTTTAAAAAAATAATCAATGATGATAATGTTTCAACTGATTTAAAAGCACAAATTGTTCATGAGATGACAGTTGACACTATAAATGAACTATTTACAGGTGAACCAAATACCAATAAGATAGAAAGGTCTTATGATTTAGTTAATGACACAATTCAACTTATATTAAATAATGATGATGCTGTAAAAGCTATGTTAAAAGTTACTTCATATGACTATTATACTTATACACATAGTGTAAATGTCTCTATATATACTTTAGGTTTTGGCGCCTATCTTAAACTCTCAAAAGAGAAACTTGAGCTTTTAGGTATGGCAGGTATGCTTCATGATTTAGGTAAAAGAAATATACCAAATGATATAGTAAATAAAAATGGAAAACTAACTGATGAGGAGTTTGAGATTATGAAAAATCATCCAACTCATACTGTTCATATATTAAAACATTTAGGTCAAACAGATGATGTACTATTAAAAAGTGTTGAACAACATCATGAAAAGATAGATGGATCCGGGTATCCATATGGACTAAAAGGTGATGAGATAAATATATTTGCACAGATTATATCAATAGTTGATATTTTTGATGCACTAACTACCAAAAGATCATATAAAGATGCTATGCCATCAATAAAAGCTTTTGATATAATGTATCACCAAATGAAAGGCGAATTAAATCCAATTTTACTTCAAAAGTTTATAAAATTTATGAGTGTAAAGCAGCAAGATTTATAATAATTAGTTATTTTCATATTGTATTAATATTATTGTGATAATATTTTAAAATATTGTCACAATAGGAGAGTTAATATGAAATTTTTACTTGGTTTTTTAGTTGTTCTAGGTTCATTGTTTGCAAACAATGACTTTTTAGACCCAAAAGATGCTTTTAAAGCAACGGTTACTCAAAATGATAAAAATGTAAACTTTACATTGATATTAGATGAAACTATATATGTATATGATGAATTTTTAAAAGTATCTATTATAAATGGTGAAAAAAATATAGATATAACCAAAGAACTAAATATAAAAGATCCTTTAGAATATCATGACTTCCAAGTACACTTTAGCCCTTTAGTCATAGATGTACCACTAGAACTTATTAAGAGTAAGCTAGGAGATCTAAATAATTATCAAGTAAAGTTTGAGTATCAAGGGTGTTCTAAAGATGGTCTTTGTTACTCTCCAATGGATGAAACTTTTACACAAAAGAGTATAGAGACTATAAAAGAGAAAGATACTTTAACTTCTAGTGTAACTGCAAAACCAACAAATGAAACAGATACAATAACACAAACTCTAAAAGATGGGAATATGTTTCTTATCCTTGCTACATTTTTTGGATTTGGATTGCTTTTAGCTTTGACCCCTTGTATTTTCCCAATGATACCAATATTATCAAGTATAATAGTTCAACAATCAAATCAAAACGATGGTAAGATGTCAGCTTCAAGAGGTTTCTTTTTATCATTTATTTATGTATTATCAATGAGTGTTGCTTACACTGTAGCTGGTGTGTTAGCAGGAATATTTGGAGCTAATATACAAGCTATGTTACAAAATCCATTTGTAATAATCTCATTTGTTGGTATCTTTATAGCACTTGCATTTTCAATGTTCGGTTACTATGAATTATCACTTCCTCAAAGTTGGCAAACAAAGTTAAATAAAACAAGTGATGAGGGGAGTAAAAAAGGTGGTATTTTAGGTATAGCAATTATGGGATTTTTATCAGCTCTTATTGTTGGTCCTTGTGTTGCACCACCACTTGCAGGTGCTTTAGTATATATAGGACAAACAGGTGATGCTGTTTTAGGTGGTTTAGCTTTATTTGTTATGAGTTTTGGTATGGGGATGCCACTTTTAGCTATTGGAATAGGAGCTGGTAAATATATGCCAAAACCAGGTGGTTGGATGATGACTGTATCTAAAGTATTTGGTGTAGTTATGCTAGGTGTTGCTATTTGGATGCTTGATAGAATAGTACCTTTTGTTGTAACTATTGTTTTAGTTGTTATATTGTTAATGGGAAGTGCTTTATACTTAATAAAAAATGGAAACAAATTTGGAAAAATTGTTGCAGGAATTTTAATGGTTTTAGCAACACTATTTTTAATGAAAAGCGTAGAGAGTTTAAATGAAGAAAAAACTCACTATATCTACGCTAAAAATGTTCAAGAGTTAGAAAAGATTGTAGCACACTCAAAAAAACCTGTTATGGTTGATTTTTGGGCTACTTGGTGTGTAAGTTGTATTGAGCTTGACAATATCACTTTTAAAGATCCTTTAGTTAAAAAAGAGTTAGAAAAATATCTTTTAGTAAAAGTTGATGTTACAAAAAATACAAAAGAGGATAAAGAACTTATGAAAAAGTTCAATCTTTTTGGACCACCTGCCCTTATCTTTTATAAAGATGGAAAAGAGATTAAAGAGAAAAGAATTATAGGTTTTAAAAATGCAAAAGAGTTTTTAAAAATCGTTAAATAGTCAATATAAAAATAGATGGATTTAATAGATTATATAAATAGAGGGGGTATAATATGGTTATGGCCGCTGCTTATGCTGAAGAAAAACTGGAGAAAGAAACCCGTGTAGTAATGAAAATTCCTGCACCATTGGCTC
>JAYEPD010000199.1:0-5584 GCA_034723675.1 Campylobacterota bacterium | reverse complement strand
TTTATAACAATACCCCATTTTTTATATAGTATAAAATTACATAAAGACTACAAATTAAAACAAATATTGTATTAAATAATATATTATATTTATATGTAAAGTTTAGCTCTTTATTTGTAATTAGTTTCAATAAAAATGAACCCATACCAAAAAATACACCTAAAAATAAACTTCCCCACAAAACATAACCAACAAAATAATAATCTTTTTGTAACATACAAAATGGACAATTATGCGTTGGTAACTCATATATATAAGTCCCAAAAAAATAAACAACAGCAAAATATGATAAATATATAAAAAATATATTGCTTATAAACATCAATATATTTTGTTTTTGTAAAGATACAACAACCGTAAGTATATAAATAAGATAGAATAATATCAAGCTTTTACCTATATCTAAACCAAAAGGTAAAGGGGATGATATACCTGATACCCCATATATCTTTGAACAACACAAAACAGGTGATTCGGTTGATATATTTAAAAAATATACAATATTTAATACCATATCAATAGTTGCAAACATAAATATAATCACAAAAAATAGTATCTTCTTTTTTGTATATTTATAATCAATTGTTTTTAAATCTTCATTATTTATTATCAACCAAACAGCAGCAAAAAACATAATGATAAGTTTTAAGATAAGTAACGGTTCCCCATAGTCATTTGCACTAATAATCCCAGCAGCACACATAGCACCAGGTACAAGCAACGACAAACTATCTAAAGTATATGCAAAAAATGGCAACAATATAATATTGATACTCAATGTAAAAAATATAATAAGTATAATAAGATACAATCTTTTTTCTAATTTATACTGATATGTAGTAGTTGAGTCAAAATCCCAATTTTTTATAATACTTATACTATATACTATTGCAATTGTTTGTAAAACATATAGTATAGTTGTTCCAAATAGATATATTAAAACATTATTTGATAAAAAAAGGTTACTCTCCATACTTTTTTTCACCCTTAGATATTTTACCATTTGAGATATTTATAACTTTATCTACTATATCTATATCGTCAAATATTGGATCATGTGTTGCAATGATAATAGTTTTGCCCAACATTTTCAACTCTTTTAGTATCTCTATAAATTTTAAAGAGTTATTATTATCAAGATTTGCTGTTGGTTCATCACATAAAATAATATCTGGATTATTAACCAAAGCTCGTGCTATTGCTACTCTTTGTTTCTCTCCACCACTTAGATTTTGGATATTTTCATCGATTTTGTGTATTATATTTGCCAAATTAGCACTTTTGATAGTTTTATTTTCTATATCTTTTACATCTTCACCTAAATGTACTAAGGGTAAAGAGATATTATCTCTTACATTTAGATGTTCAAAAAGGTTAAACGACTGAAATATAAAACCTAAAACTTTATTTCTAAACTTTGATATATGTATATCTGGTAGTTTTGATATAGCTTGACCATTTACTATTATTGAACCTCTTGTTGGTTTTGACATACCTGCTATTAAAGATAAAAGTGTAGACTTCCCACTCCCACTAATCCCTTTTAATATAATAGTCTGGGCTTTATTTATAGTTATATTTATATCTTCAAGTGCTGTAAAACTATTTTTTTTGTTTTCATTATATATTTTATATAACTCTTTTATCTCTATTTGTATCATCGCATACTCTCATTTGGGTCAATTATTGATATTTTCCACACAGGTATTAAAACAGAAGCAATAAATGGAATGATATAAAATAAAAACAATGATATAGTCAATCCAACATCAATAATAGGGGTAAAACTTACAACATTTTCTAAGTTATTAAATCCTAAAAATATATTTGATAAAAGTGGTGCATCAAGATAAAATACATAAAAATACGCAACTATAAATCCGATACTAAATGCAATAATTGCTAAAATCAAAATCTCCAAAAGTTTTAACACCAATATATCTTTTATACTCCACCCTACAGCTCGAAGTATCCCTATTTGTTTTTTCTCTACAGAATAAACTGTTGAGTATCTTCCGTACAGTACAATAATAAAAGCAAAAATAACAACCAAATATAAAACTAAAAAAACTCCACCTTTATAGTTGTACATATTTTCATAAGCTTTCTCTACATCCTCTTTTGAAGTTATAAAAACATCTGAGTGTTTTAGTATGATTTTTATCTCTATTGTATTTAGTTCAAGATCATTTGGTATCTTTATTGCTATATCTGTAGCATCATCTTCATCTATATCTAAAACTTTTCTTGCTAACTCTATAGGCATTATTATCATATCATTAGCTATTAGATTAACAGAAGTAGGTAACTCTTTATAGATATCTATTTTTATTATATCTCTATTTGCTGGTCTAAAGTTATAATAATCAAAATAGTGATACTTATCAAGATGTTTTTTTACACCCTCCCCTATTAACATATTATTTGATGATACAAATTTATTTATATCTATATCAGATACTAATTGTTTTATATTTTTTTGTATCTGTTCATCAAAAAAATCAACTCCTACAATTGTAAAATAGTGTTCAGTAGGTTCATAATAATACTTTCCGTAAACTCTAGGTGTCACTAAACTAACTCCAGCTATTGAACTAAACTCATCTACCCAATCAAGTGGGGTATCAACACCCAAACCTTTTCTTACTTTTTGCACTATAAAATCTGCTTGAGTATCTATAGTTTTTCTAATATCACTTAATATAGAATTTGATATAAAAAATACACTATTTACTAAAAATACAATTATGATGGATATAATAAATATTGAAAAATGTTTTGCTTTATCTTTGATGATACTAATAAGTACAAAATTTAAAAAAGAGTTATTTAGCATAAACAAACTCGTTGTAGTTTATATTTTTCAATGCTGGATAAAGATTATTGTTTTCAAGATAAGAATTTGATAATGATATTGTTGTATTTTGATTTATTTTTGTTATTGCTCTTAATTGCTCTACTTTTATATCATTATAACTATTGGCATCTATAAATATCATCGTTATTAGTATCAGTATTGTTATAAAAATAGTGCTAAATAATTTAAATATAGTATTAATAATATAACCTTTTTTTGATATAGTAGCTTAACCCTAGAATAAGCTTTACTTAAGATTAAAGGAAATAGCTTTACTAGCAAATTAGTTTTTATTTATTTGTGACTATCATATATTAATATATGGCTTTTCATCTTTAAGTCACGCGTAATTTCTTTGTTAATCTTAAGTAAAGCTTATTCTAGGGTTAAGCTATCATTATTACAATTCTACTATATTTAAGTTAATTTTATGTTAATTCTTTTATTATTTTAGATAGACTAATACAATAAACAATTCAAGGTGATTAAGTGTTTCAAAAATCAGTGTTAAAAAATGTCAGCCAAGATGAAAATTTAGTTGCCCTTAGGTGGGTAGAGTACCAAAAGTATTTAGAAAAAATAGACTACATCAAAAAAGTAAAAGAGGAGAAGTTTCAAACAGAATTTTTACAGTTGATTTTTGAAAACTGTTTGGGTTATACTCTTGATAGTAGCGATCCTTCTAACTTCAATCTTGAAAGAGAAAAGAAAAATGAAACTGATAGCAAAAAAGCAGATGGTGTAATATCTGTAAACAATGAAATAGTAGGAGTTGTAGAACTCAAAGGGCAAGATACTAAAAATAATGATACTAAAAACTTTGATAGTACATTAAATATTATTCTTGATTCAAATGATGAGATTAAGCAAAAATTAGAAGCACTAAAAAATGGTGATACTATAAATCAGTATAATAAAAATGGTAATAATATTAATAATAACAATGGAAGTATAACGATTAATAATTATTCAGATAGTCAAAGAAAAGATATAAACTATATAGAACAACACCCACTTTTTAAAAGATATATATACTTAGAAGAAGTAGAGCAAAATAATAAATGTTTATCAGAAATAAAGAAATCATCGAAAGACTTAATAGAATTTGTAAAGTCTTATAATAATGAATTTTATGTTAAAGAATTAAAAAGATTATTGATTTTTAATCATGTTGATTCATACTGTGCTTTAACAATGGAACCTTTAAATAAACAGAAAACATTGGATGATAATTATAATGATAGAGAAAAACTAATACAAAATCAGGAAAAAGTAAAAAAGTTAATTTTAGAATTAATAAATATGGATTTTTAATATAAAAACAGAACCCCCAGCTACATCTCAAGTATGTAGACTTACGGGGGAATTTCAATAAAAGTATATACTTTAAAATATTAAAGGATGGTAAAGTGGAAAAATTAATCATAAACAAGTTTGTATCAAACACAAGATTTAACTCTTATGATGGTATAGAACTATATAAAAAAAACTTACTAAAATCAAAAGAGCTTTATATTCCATTGTCTATTTTAGAAGTATCACTTAGAAATAGTATAAATACACTTTTTGAAAAACTATATGGGGCAGGATGGCTAGTAAATGAAGCTAATTTTTTAAAACATAAAGAGTTAGAAAAAATATACAATGCAAAAAATAAACTAAAATCAAACAAAGAACAAGTCACAAAAGATAAGCTTGTAGCAGAACTCAACTTTGGATTTTGGACAGGACTTTTTCAATCACTGTATCAAGAAAAGATGAGACTAAACAATCTAAAACAAATATTTATAAACTTACCGTCAAAAGATATGTTAGTAGTAGATAGAAAACTAATATCATCAAAACTAAATCATATAAGAGAGTTTAGAAATAGAGTATTTCATCATGAAAATATATTGAAGGTCAAGTATAAAGATATAGAAAAAGATATTTTTGAGATACTTATGTTTTTAGATGAAAAAATATATAATTTTACAAAAAATTTAAATAATGAGTCTATAGATGATTTATAATGTCACCGAGTATTATGCTATGTCAGTCCACAACCTAACCCGATGTAAAATTATATACTTCAAAATATTAAAAGATAGTAAAATGGAAAAATTAAAGATAAGCAAAATAAAAAGGCAATAGGATGAATATACAAACTACAACATTCAATGAAGTTTTAAACCTTATAAAAACTTCCAAGCAAAAAGCTTATGCTCAAGTGAACAGTACACTTATAGAACTATACTGGGATATAGGCAACTACATATCCACAAAAACTATAAAAGAAAACTGGGGTAAAGGTGTGGTTAAAGAGTTGGCTCATTATATAAAACTACAAGACCCAAATATCAAAGGATTTACGGCAAGAAACATATGGAGAATGAAGCAGTTCTATGAAACATATCATAAAAATAAAAAAGTGTCATCACTGCTGACACAATTAACATGGACAAATAATCTACTTATACTATCATCATCAAAAAGTGAAGAAGAAAGAGAGTTTTATATCCTTACAGCAATAAAAAGCAAATACTCATCAAGAGAGCTAGAAAGACAAATACAAAGTGGGGTATTTGAAAGAACAATGCTAGCAAATAAAAAACTCTCAGCAGTGATGACACAATTACCTCAAGATACAAATAATGTATTTAGAGATAGTTATGCTTTAGATTTTTTAAATTTACCACAAGAACATAAAGAAAGAGATCTACAAAAAGCACTTGTAAGTTCACTAAA
>JAYEPD010000198.1:0-5615 GCA_034723675.1 Campylobacterota bacterium | reverse complement strand
ACAATTTAGATTATGCTGGTTATTATATAAATTTTACTAAATATTTTTAACAAATCTTATAAATAGGTGAATAATAGATGAATAAAAGTTTTTTAACAAATATCATAACAATAATTATTATAGTATTAGGGTTTTTAACACAAAATCAATTACTTTTAACAGTTGGTCTTTTTGCTTTAAGTGGTGCTATTACAAACTCTATTGCTATACATATGTTATTTGAAAAGGTTCCCCTATTTTATGGTAGTGGAGTAGTTGAAAATAGATTTGAGGAGTTTAAAAGTTCAATACACTCTTTAATAATGAATCAATTTTTTACAAAACAAAACTTAGATAATTTTTTTAAAGATGAACTAGAAACAAATAAAAAGTTAGACTTTACAAATATTATAAACAAAACAGATTTTTCTATAGCTTATGAGAGTCTAAAAAGTGCAGTAATGGAATCAAGCTTTGGTGGTATGTTAGGTATGTTTGGTGGTGAAAAAGCACTAGAGCCACTAAAAGAGCCTTTTGAAGAAAAGATGAAAAAATCTATAAATGAGATAGTTCATACTGATACTTTTCAAAAAATGATACAAGAGACTTTACAAAAAAGTGATATAAGTGAAGATATGATTAAAAAAATAGATTCTGTAGTTGTAAAAAGACTAAATGAATTAAACGCAAAAATGGTAAAAGAGTTAGTTCAAGATATGATAAAAGAACATTTAGGATGGCTTGTAGTTTGGGGTGCATTTTTTGGAGGGATTATTGGACTATTTAGTTCATATATTCTATAAGGTAAAATATTGGTAAAACTAAATGAAAATAATATTGGTAAATTTAATTTATTTAGTACATTTTTTATATTAATTGCATTTGCAATTTTTGTTATATATTTTAGCATATCTTCAAAACTCGATGACTTTGAACTAATTAAAGCACAAGCGACAAATAAGTTCATAGAAGAGAAGAAAAAAAGCATCAAATCAAAAATAAATATTATAAGCAACATTATAGACCAAACTGATTTTAAAGATCAAAATAAAATAAAAGAGTTAGTCAATAATATAAACAAAGAAAATATTAAAGAGTATATATTTATCTCTAAATTACATAATATAGATGGTGGTAAGGATTTTGCTAGTTTAATAGTTCATCCAACAGCAAAGCTTGGTGGGTTTATAAGTACAGGGAAAAAAGATATCTATGGAAAAGATTATAGAAGTGTTTATTTAAATGGACTAAAAGAGAATAATGAAGTATTTTTAAACTACTCGTATATAAATCCAATAACAAAAAAAGAGATGTCTAAAATATCATATTTTATTTTAAATAAAAAATGGAACTGGATAATAGCTACAGGTTTTCATGATGATATTATGGATGAAGAGATAAATAATTGGCAAGAACATTTAAACATACTTGTAAAAGATAATGTATATGTACATATATCTTTATTATTTTTATTTAGTATGGTATTACTTCTTGTTGTTTATATGATAAATAAATTTACAAATAATACTATTGAAGAGTATAAAGAGAGTGTGTTTATAAAAGAGAAACAATTAAACGAACTAAATAATAATCTTGAAAATCGTATAAAAAAAGAGATTGAAAAATCTAAACAGCAAGAACAATTAATATTAGAACAAACAAAAATGGTAGCACTTGCAGATATGATGAATAATATTGCACATCAATGGAGACAACCATTATCTGTAATATCAACGGCAGCCACTGGAATGAAAGTAAAAAAAGAATATGGTATCTCAGAAGAAGAGGATGAGTTATCAACACTTGATACAATAGATAAGTCAGCTCAATACTTATCAAAAACAATTGATAATTTTAGAGACTTTTTAGAAGGTGACGATGCTAAAGTTGATTTTTATATACATAATATTATCGATAAAGCACTAGAGATAGAAGAAAATAATATATTAAAATACCAAATAGATGTTGTTAAAGAGTATGATAAAGATATACTTATTTATAATATATCACATGGATTACTACAAGTTTTGGTAAATATAATATCAAATGCAACAGATGCTTTAGAAAAAAACAATAAAAATGAGAGGCATTTATTTATAAAAACCAATAATAGTTTAAAAGATATAACTATAACTATTACAGATACAGGTGGAGGGATAGAGACAAACTTAATCTCAAGAATATTTGAGCCATATTTCACAACCAAACATAAATCACAAGGGACAGGACTAGGGCTTCATATGGCATATAATATAATTACACAAAATATGACAGGAAAAATATCTGTAGAGAATATAACATTTGAATATCAAGATAAACAATATACAGGTGCTTCATTTAAAATAATACTAAATAAAACAGATAAGAAAATAGATGAATAAAATATTTAACTTTCTAAAAGAGAATAATTCTACACAGTTGATTATCGTAAGTGATGAAAAAGAGGCAAATATTGCAAGAGATTGTGCCTCTTTTTTAGGTAAAAAACCATATGTTCTTAGTGACTTAAGAGCTAACTGGGGTGATGATTTACTCTCTTTTACCGATGAGATAAAAGAGTTAACATCAACTCTACAAAACTATCATAGTTACAAAAAACAAGATAAAATTCTTATCTCTCCTATAAGAACTATAACTTATCCTCTTCCAAAACAAGATTGTTTTGATAATATCACAATTGAATTTGCTCAAACATTAAATATAAAAGAGTTAAAAGATAAACTTTACAATTGGGGTTATTATTTTGTTGATATAGTTACAAGTGATGGTGAGATCTCAATAAGAGGAGATATAGTAGACATTTGCCCTGCTAATAGTGAATTTGGTTATCGTATAAGTTTATTTGATGATGAGATTGAGGGTATTAGAAAATTTGATGTGGAGACACAAAAGTCAAATAAAGAGGAGATTGAAAGTTTTAATATAAGTGCTTCATTTTTAGCTTTTTCATCAGATAAACTAGAAGAGATAAATGAAAAAATAGAAAAATCAAATATAGATGTATTTGAAAAAGATGTTCACTCTTTAGGTTTTTGGTTTTTAGATGATGATGCCTCTTTTTATACACATAAATTAAAAAGTGCTATTACCAAAAAAGCATTAGATGAGATAGAAGAGGTATATATCTTTGATGAGAAAAGGATAGATAAAGATGAACTTTTATCTACAACACCTATACTTGAAAATAAAATATATAAAGAGATAAGCGTAGCAAACTATAAAGAGTATTTAGAGTTTCATAAAGATAAGAAAATAACTATTATCTCTTCAAGTGAAGCAAAAATTCGAGCAAATGAGTTTGATATAAACAATAAAAATATAAGATACAAAACAGGTTATGAGATATTAAATCTAGTAAGTGATGAAGAGCTTATAATATCACTAAATAAAGAGATAAGAAAAAAAAGAAAAAAGAAACCAAAGATTGTCCTTGATGAGTTACAAACAGATGATTTTGTAGTACATGAAGTTCATGGTATTGGTCAATTTAAAGGTATAGAACCTGTTACTATTATGGGTGCATGTAGAGACTTTGTAATAGTAAATTATGCAGGAGAAGATAGGCTTTTAATACCTGTTGAAAATATAGGAATAATTGATAGGTATCTAGCAGATAGTGGTAGTACAGCAACTTTAGACAAACTTGGTAAGGGAAGTTTTGCAAAACTCAAGGGGAAAGTTAAAGAGAAACTTTTTGCAATAGCTAGTGATATCATTGCAATAGCAGCTAAAAGAGAACTAACTCATGGTATAAAAATAGATACAAACAAAGAGGAGATAAAACTTCTTCAAGGCAATGCTGGATTTGAATATACAAAAGATCAAAATAGAAGTGTAAAAGAGTTTTTAACAGATATGAACTCAGGTCTTGTTATGGATAGACTTCTTAGTGGTGATGTAGGATTTGGTAAAACAGAAGTTGCAATGAATGGGATGTTAGCAGTTTTATTAAATGGTTTTCAAGTACTATTTGTATGTCCTACAACACTTTTATCATCACAACATTTTGAAGGTATTAAAAAAAGATTTGAGCCTTTTGGTATAAAAATAGCAAAATTAGATGGTAGAACAACAGCAAAAGAGAAAACCTCAATTAAAAAAGATTTAGAAAATGGTACTGTTAATTTAGTTGTAGGAACACACTCACTTTTAAATGTAAAATGTAAAAATTTAGCATTAGTAGTTATAGATGAAGAGCATAAGTTTGGTGTAAAACAAAAAGAAAAATTGAAAAACCTTAGAAGTGATGTACATATTTTTTCTATGAGTGCTACACCAATTCCTAGAACTCTAAATCTTGCAATGTCAAAAATCAAAGGGATGTCAAGTTTACTAACCCCACCTAGTGAAAGATTAGGCGTTAGAAGTTTTGTAAAAGAGTATGATGATAAACTTATAAAAGAGGTTATTTTAAGAGAAAAAAGGAGAGGTGGACAAGTATTTTATATCTATAATAATATTGCTACAATTGAAACTAAAAAAGTAGATCTTCTTGAATTAATGCCAAATCTAAGAATATCAGTGATGCACTCAAAAATAACAACTTCGCAAAGTGAAAAAACACTTGAAGATTTTGAAGCAGGAGAGATAGATATACTACTAGCTACTAGTATAGTTGAATCAGGTCTACACCTACCAAATGCAAATAGTATGATAATAGATGGTTCAGATAGATTTGGTATAGCAGATCTTCATCAACTAAGAGGGAGAGTTGGAAGAGGAGCTAAAGAGGGGTTTTGCTACTTTGTTGTTCAAGATAAAAAAACTATCACAAAAGATGCAATAAGGCGACTTCTTGCACTTGAATCTAACTCATATTTGGGTAGTGGAACAGCTTTGGCTCATCAAGACTTAGAGATAAGAGGTGGAGGAAATATAATAGGTGAAGCCCAAAGTGGACATATAAAACAAATAGGATATGGACTTTATCTTAAAATGCTTGAAGAAGCAATAGCTACATTAAGTGGAGAGATAAAAGAGGAGACTCAAGAGGTTGATATAAAGTTAAGTATCACAGCATATATATCAAGTGATTATGTTACTGAAGATAGAGTAAGACTAGAACTATATAGGAGACTTAGTCGTTGTACAAGTAAAGCTGAAGTATATGAGATACAAGATGAAGCTGAAGATAGATTTGGGAAACTCAACCTTCCTACAAAACAATTTATAGAACTTATTATTATAAAGATAAATGCTTTAGAAAAAAAGATAAAAACTATAAGCAACTATGATATGAACATAACAATTGTTTATCAAAATGACAAAAAAGAAACAATCAAATCACCAAGCAGAGATGATGATGATTTGATAAATACAACTTTGAAATACTTAACTAAAAAATGATATAGAATTTGATATAATAGATAATCAATATAAACAAATAGGAAAATATTTATGAATTTAGAAAGTCAAGATATACAACAACAAAAACTAAATGAACTAAAAAGTATTTTTCCTGAAATTTTTAATGATGACACTATAGATTATAATAAATTAAAAGATATTTTAGATGATACAGAAAATGTAGAAGAATCAAAAACTGAACACTATAGTTTCAATTGGAATGGTAAAAAAGATTGTTATAAAACTATCAAAGAAAAATCAAACTCTACACTTAAACTTGACGATGATAA